>JAYTHT010000518.1:0-3100 GCA_043732365.1 Novosphingobium sp.
CCGTGCGTCAGTGCCTCGCGCCAGAGCGCGTCCTCGCCTGGCGCACTGCCAATCAGCGCCGTCAGAAACTGCCGCGTGCCAGGTTCGAGTGCAAGTGTCAGAACATGCCCCCGATGCGATTCCAGCGTGCGGCGGTAAACCAGGTCCACGGCAGGACCCAGCTCGCACTGCCGTCAGTCGACCACATCACGATCGTGGCGCGCCCGACCAGGTTTCCCTCTGGCACCAGGCCGATGCCGCCGCCTTCCATCGCGGGGAAACGGCTGTCCATCGAATTGTCGCGGTTATCGCCCATCATGAACAGGCGCCCGGCGGGGATTGTCACCGCCGGCGTATCGTCCTGTGGCCGATAGCCCAGGTCGAGCACGTTATAACTCTTTCCCTCGGGCAGCGTTTCCTTGAATTGCGGATAGTGGCAGGTCGGCGTGCCGTCTTTTTCCAGCACTTCGAATTCCGGCGATACGCAATTGGTGTTGGCCGATACGCGGATTACGAAATCGGGCTGTTTGACCTTTGGCACTGCGGTGTTGTTAATGAACAGCACGCCACCCTTCATCTGGATCGTATCGCCGGGCAGGCCGATCACGCGTTTGATATAGTCAACGTCATTGCCCGGGGGCGCCTTGAAAATTGCCACATCGCCGCGCGCTGGCAGATGCGGGAACACCCGGCCAGGGATCAGCGGCATGCTGAACGGCATCGAATATTTTGAAAACCCGTAAGGCCATTTCGCTGCCAGCAAATAATCACCGTTTTCCAGCCGGGGCAGCATCGATTCCGAGGGAATGTTGAACGGCGAAAAGATAAAGCTGCGGAAAATGCCGACGATAAGCACCAGCTTGATCAAAAAGAGGAAGAAATTTTCTTCCTCTTTTTTCGGTTTATCGAGCGTGTCGCCACGGGCAATTTTTGCAGCAATGGCAGCGACCGGGTCAGCAGTGCCGGCACGACCCGGGGGGGCTGCGGTCGGCCCAGCGGCAATGGGGCCTGCTTCAATTGGACCATTTGGGCCATTTTCGGGCGTTTCGTTCATTTTCGAGCTCATGTTGGGCCGGGAGCGTTGCGTCAAGCAAGTTCATTGCAAGCTACCCGTCAATAACCTGGTGGCGTGCCCGCGCATAGCAATGCGCAAGGCGTTGGTCGACCCATCCCGGCGCTTGGCGGAAAAGCGCGAGTCGGGCACAAGGCCCGCCGAGACCGTAAAACGAGACTGCAATTGGAGTATTGTCATGACCGATGTCCCCGCCACGCTGTGGAAAGCGCTGGAGACGCTGGAATTCCCGACGCTGGCCGCCCTGTTTGCCGCGCCCGACCGGCTCGATCGTTATGCCACAACGCTCGATTTGCCGGGTGGGCCGATTCGTTTTGACTGGTCAAAGACGCATTTGCACCCCGCTGCCGAAACAATCCTGACCGATCTGGCTCACGCGCAAGGCTTTGCCGAAAAGCGCCGGCAGTTGTTCGATGGCGAATTGATCAACAACACCGAAGGCCGCGCCGCCGAACATACCGCCCAACGCGGCGTCGGCGCGCCCGCCAGTGTGGTCGAAGCCGAAGCGCTGCATGAACGGATGAAGGCGTTGGTCGATGCAATCCACGACGGGCTGCTGGGCGAGGTAAAATCGCTGATCCATATCGGCATTGGCGGATCCGCGCTCGGGCCGGCGCTGGCGATCGATGCGCTGACCCGCGATGGCGCGCGCGTTGCCGTGCATGTCGTGTCAAACATCGACGGTTGCGCGCTGGAGGCGGCGTTCAAGCTGTGTGACCCGGCCACAACCATGATTGCCCTGGCGTCAAAGACATTCACCACCACCGAAACGCTGACCAATGCCGCCTCGGCGCTCGACTGGTTGCGCCACGGTGGGGTGGACGATCCGTTTGGCCGCGTGATCGCGCTGACCGCGGCGCCCGAAAAAGCAGTTGAATGGGGCGTGGACGACACGCGCGTGCTGCCATTCGGCGATAGCGTTGGCGGGCGCTATTCGTTGTGGTCGTCGATCGGCTTTCCGATCGCGCTGGCGATCGGGTTTGACGGGTTTGCCGAATTCCTGGCCGGCGCGGCGGCGATCGACCTGCATTTTCTGGAAACGCCGATCGAAACCAACATTGTGGTGCGCGCCGCATTTACCGATCTGATCTATACGCAGGCGTTGGGGTGTCAGACCCGCGCGGTGTTTGCCTATGACGAGCGGCTGTCGCTGCTGCCCAGTTATCTGCAACAGCTGGAAATGGAATCGAATGGCAAGCGTGTCACCGCTGATGGTCAGCCGCTGACCCGGCCCAGCGCGCCGGTGACGTGGGGCGGGGTGGGCACCGATGCCCAGCACGCGGTGTTTCAATTGCTGCACCAGGGCACGCATTTGATACCGGTCGATTTCCTCGCGGTGAAAATCCCCGGCCACGATCTCGACCCGGTGCATCATCAGATCCTGTTGTCGAACTGTTTTGCCCAGGGCGCGGCATTGATGGCGGGCAAAGCGTCGGACGATGGTGCGCGCGCCTATCCGGGCAATCGCCCATCGGCGACGTTTCTGGCAGAGGATCTGAATCCGGCGACGCTGGGCGCGCTGATCGCGTTTCATGAACATCGCACATTCGTCTCGGCGGCGCTGCTGGGAATCAATCCGTTCGACCAATTTGGTGTGGAACTGGGCAAGGCGATTGCCAAGCAGATCGATACCGGCGGCGGCGAAGGGTTTGACCCATCGACCGAAGCGTTGCTCGCTGCGGCGGGTATCGGTGGATAAAAGGGGGGGCTGGCACAACCGGCGCGCGCACGCCATATCCCGCTAGCGCTTGGTGCGAGACGAAAGAATCGCATCAAGCGCCAAGATTCTTTGATTTCGCGTGATTTAATACGAAAAATTGGTGCCCTCTTTTTCGTATCACGCTCTAACGCGCCCCGTTTGAGGAATACCCATGTCGCAATCCGAATTTGACTATGACTTGTTCGTGATCGGCGCGGGCTCTGGCGGGGTGCGCGCGGGCCGCGTTGCCGCCGCGCATGGCGGGCGCGTTGCGATCGCCGAGGAATTTCGCATTGGCGGGACATGTGTGATCCGGGGCTGCGTGCCCAAAAAACTGCTGGTCTATGCGT
>JAYTHT010000519.1:0-3090 GCA_043732365.1 Novosphingobium sp.
TGACCTGACAGCAGAAGGACAGGCCATTGCAAAGCTTATCGAGGCAGGTCTTTTCACGGGGCGCCCGCTTGCGACAAGCGACTGGATCGAGCAACAAGAAGCCGCTTTGGCAAGGCCACTCGCCCCGCAGAAGCCCGGACCAAAACCGAAAAATGCTGATACAGGTCGGTGAGTTAAGTATTATGTCCCCGGAACTCCTGGATGTCCCCGGAACTCCTGGCCCCGAAACTCATGTCCCCGAAACTCAATGTCCCCGGAACTCCCGGCCTTGAACACGAAAGGCGGTTGGGTGCGGCTATGGAATGGGATTGCCGTGCCAAAGCCCTGCCACAATATCGGACCGGTTTGGGGCCGGCGGTTTAACCCGCGGTTAGCTAATTTCGTTCATGGTGTAACGCTCACCAGATCGGGGGTTTTGAGTGGGCTGGGATTGGAACGGCGCTCGTCCGAACGCTGGTAATAATGCGCAAACGACCATGGTGCAGGCCGTGGCGCTACTGGCCTATGCCGCATGGGTGATAGTTGTCGCGCTGCATCACGAAGCCTGGTTCGATGAAATGCAGGCGTGGCTGCTCGCGCGCGACAGCAGCCTTGGCATGCTGGTCGGGCATTATGCGCGGTACGAAGGCACGCCCGCGCTGTGGCACGTGATCTTGTGGGTCGCCGTGCGTGCCGGTTTGCCGTTCAGCGCGATATGGACAATTTCGGCCGCCAGCGCGATTGCCGGCGCCGCGATTGTCGTGCGGTGCGCGCCATTTCCGCTGTTCTTGCGGCTGGGCCTGTTGACTAGCTATTTCTATGGCTATCAATTCAGCGTGATCGCCCGGGGCTATTGCCTGGATCTGCTCCTGGTGCCGATGGCCGCAGCACTGTTTGCGGCCCGGGTTGAACGACCATTGCGCTATGCGCTGGTTGTCGGATTGTTGTCCAATGTCAATGTGTTCAGCTTTTTGGCCGCAGCGGTCCTGGGCCTGGAATTGCTTATTCGCCAGATCACGGCCCGGCGGATATTCCAGCGGCAGGCATTGGCGGCACTGGCGCTTGTCGGTGGTTGCGGGCTGTTTGCGCTGTGGACGGTGTGGCAACCGACTGACAATGGTTTCCTGGCACAGGCCGGCCCGCAAAATCCGCTTGCCGCGACGCTGTTGTTCTTGGCCAACGCGCTGTTCGATCGGGTCACAGCGTGGAGCGCCGTCAATCAGGCCGGGCCAGAGTTTGGGATCGGAATCCTGCTGTCGGTAATGTTGCTCGGTCAGCTCGTTCGGCTGGCGCTGACGGGCCGCGATCGGGCGCTGTCGCTGGCTCTGCTGGCGGCGCCGATCATGTTTGCCGCGGTGGTCTATTCGGAACCATGGCATGCCGGGGTATTTTTCGCGCTGGTCGTGTTTGTGCTGTGGATCAACTGGGGCAATCCTGCGACCGATCCCGATGATGCACAGGCCCGCCGTATTCTGGTCGTTGCGCTAGCGCTTGTCGAAATGATGCAGGGGATGCAAACACTGCATAGCGGGATCGAAGACATCCATGGCAGCTATTCCGCTGGCCAGCCTGCGGCACACGCCATCGTGGCATGGCGCAACGGCCATCCCCGGGGCCGGATTACGGCCTTTGGGATGCAGAGTTTTGAAACGCAACCGTGGCTGCCGCACAATGTATTTGCCAATTATCACGGCGGCACGCCCAAGCCGCAATACGTGAACTGGGCAGCCAGCGAACCCTGGCATGCGTTGCCAAAACCCGCAGAATGGAGCCAGTTGCTGGCAACCAGGCCCGATCTCGTCCTGGCCGCACAGAACTGGCTGCCATCTGATATGAAGCAGGATCCAAAGCGCGCCGCCTGCCGCGCCGGATACAGTGTCGCCCAAACATTTGCGGCGGGGATAATATGGCGCGGCGTGATCATCGATAACCCGCTGATCCTGTTTGCCCGTGCAACGTCAGGCCCTTGCGCAAAACCTGAAACCAGCCAGGTGCCGTCGCCAGCCTGACGATAGCGTACAGACAGTATGCTGATGAATTACCGGGACAAGTGCAAAGCCCACCAGATTGCTCCCCGAAATGGCCGGCCCAAGCCATAAATCAGCGCACGCTTGGCCCGAACGGTTCTGCCCGGCATTGCGCACCAATGTGATTCTTTGAATGCTGAACAACGCGCACGGTGACGCCTCAATACGGCTTGTCGCCAATGATCGTGGCGCGGTTCATCACGCGGTGGCTGTCGCCATAGTCATACGTCGCATAATGTTGCGTGCCGCGGTTGTCCCAGATGGCGACGTCGCCGACCCGCCATTTCCAGCGCACGGTAAATTCGGGCCGCGCGATATGAATGTACAGCATGTTGAGCAGCGGTTCGGCCATGGCCGGGTCCATGCCGACGATGCCGGTGGTGAAACCTTCGCTGACGAAAATCGCCTTTTTGCCGGTCACCGGATGCGTGCGGATTACCGGGTGCGCGACGGGCGGGTTCTTGCGCTTGGCCTGCGCCAATTGCTCTGAGCCAAAACGATCGGCCGGGAACGATTTGGCCAGGTCGTGCGTCGCTGTCAGCGTGGCCAGATAGTCTTTCAACGTTTCGGGCAGCGCCGCATACGCCGCCGTCGCGCTGGCCCACAATGTATCACCGCCCAGCGCTGGCAATTTGCGCGCGAGTAGGACCGCGCCGAGCGACGGGGTGGGCGAAAAACTGACATCGCTGTGCCACAGCGCATTGTCGCGCAAATCATTGAGCGCGGTGTCGAGCAGCATGATTTCGGGCACAGTGTCCGAATTCGGATAAATCGGGTGGATGTGCAGCGGGCCAAATCCGGCGGCAAAATCGCGCTGTTGCGCCTGCGTAATCACCTGATCGCGCAAGAATATCACTTCGTGCGCCAACAGCGCCGCAGTGACCGCATCGCGGGTCGTCACATCGAGCGGCTGTGCCAGGTCGATGCCCGACACAATCGCGCCGATAGCTGGCGTAATTTGTTCGATCGTGATTTGCATTTTCCATCGACTCCCGCGACTGGATCCGTTTATCCGGTGACCGTAGCCTAAGTCAAAACCCGCGCTGGATGACAGGCTTATTCCCACCATAAGAAAAATTGCATG
>JAYTHT010000520.1:0-3081 GCA_043732365.1 Novosphingobium sp.
ACCTTCGTGATCCACGGCGCGCCACAGATAATGGCGCTCGCCGTTGACCTTCACGAACACCTCAACGACGTGCCAGCGCCAGTGACGGAAACTGCGCATGCGGTTTACACGACGCCGGCGGATCTCAGCCGCAAACATCGGCCCAAAACGGTTCCACCAAAAGCGCACCGTTTCATGGCAAATGTCGACGCCGCGTTCGGATAACAGATCTTCGACATTCCGCAGCGACAGCGGGTACCGGACATACAGCATTACCGCCAGGCGGATCACCTCAGGTGGTGAGGTGAAACAGCGGAACGGATTGGCGGCTTTGCTCATTTCGACGTTTTATCAGCCCCCGCCCCGACGGCAATTTTAGTCTGACAAGACCATGGATTGGGGTATTTTAGGCTTTGGCCCATAAAATTGCGTACGCAAGGGGTCGATGTTAGTATCTTGGCACGAGAGCGAGGGGCAAGATGATCTCACGAGACGCAAAGGCGTTGCTGGTCCTGGTCACGGCCCTCGCAGGGTGCGGCACTGATCCGCGCGCAAGCGCAAATCGCGCCGCTAAGGACTATGCGGCCCACGATTTTTTGGCGGCACGCGCGGATCTCGGCACGGCGTTGGTGGCATTTCCCGACGATTCGCATCTAATCGAACTGTCCGCACGCACCAGCCTTGGTCTGGGTGACGGATATGGTGCTGACGCTGCGTTGCGCCGCTTGCCGACCAACCGGCATCCGTCGGATTTCAACCTCCTGCTCGGTGAGGCAGCACTGCTGCGGGGCGATGCCGATGCAGTGCTGACGTCTATAGGCGAGGATCACTCTGCCCGTGCTGCACGCTTGCGCGCGCTGGCCCACATGGTCAAGAATGACGCGGCCGGGGCGGCGACAGCATTTGCCACTGGGATTTCCACCAACCCGCGCGATGCCAACCTACTGGCAGTTTTCGCGCGTTTCCGATTGATGCAGGGTGATGCCTCTGGTGCACGTTCGTTAGTCGATCGGGCGCTGGCCGCTGACAGCGGCGCGCTTGATGCGCTGCTCAGCGACGCGCAAGTGTCGACCGCCGAGGGCAAGCTTGATCGCGCTTTGACCGCCTATGATCGGGCCGCGAAGACTTATCCCGGCAACCTTGCCGCAATGTCTGGCAAGGCAGCAGTTTTGGGTGATCTCGGACGGATAGACGAAATGGTCGCGGTTCTCGCGACGATCACCGCACCAGATAGCCAGGGAACCGTCATCTATCTTCGAGCGCGTGCCGCCGGTGCACGCGGGCACTGGGCACAGACGCGCGCGATTTTGGAGTCGCATGAGGCCAAGTCAGTCGCGGGTGGTGGATTGCTCGACGGTAGTTCGGGTGAGCACAGCGCAGATGCGGTCATTCTTTATGCGCAGGCGCTGACTGCACTTGGTCAACCCCAACAGGCATCGGCACGTCTGCTGCCCATCTTGCGACGATACCCAGTTAACCTTGCGTTGCGGCGGGCGTTGGCGCGTGCACAGCTTGCCGGCAACGATCCAGCCGGTGCGACCGCGACACTGCGCGCGCTGGCTTATAGCCCGTTTGCATCCGCCGACGATTTGCGGCTGCTTGCGAAAGCCGCGCGCGCCGCAAACGATCCCGATCTTGCGACATTCGAGGCACGCGCTCGATACCCTGCGCCGCGCGCACTGGGTGAGGCGCTTACCCAGGGCGATGCTGCTATGCGCGCCAGCAACTGGGGCAATGCCATCCGCGCTTATGAGACAATCATGGCGGTGACCGATGGGCGCAATCCCTTGGTACTCAACAACCTTGCCTGGGCCGAGGGCCAGGTGAGGAACCGCGACAAGGCGCTCGATTATGCGCGTCGGGCCTATGCCGTCGCGCCACACAATCCATCGGTCCTCGATACCCTTGGTTGGCTCATGATACAGTCGGGGAAGGACCACGATCACGCCATCGCCCTGCTGCGTGAGGCTTTGGCCAGAGCGCCGCAGAGCCAGACCATTCAGGCCCACCTCAACGACGCGCTGAAGCATTGATCAGGCGGGGCGTTGCAGCGCAAGCGGCGCGCGACGGCGGCTCAATGCCAGGCTCACGAAGCCAAGCGCAAATAGGCCAAGCATGCCCGGTTCGGGAACTGAGGTTCCACCTGACGTGGATGAGGTCGAAGAAGTAGTTGAGGACGTGATGTTTCCAGCGCCACTGGCAGAACTGATCGACGGGAACGCGGAATCAACAATCGACTGATAACGGTCGAAGAAATTTTGCAGCGTCAGCGCAGTCGGCGCACTTGCAAAGGTGAGTGCGAAGGTGCCGCTGCCTGACTGACCAAGGTCAAGACCGCCGCTGCCGCCACCCGCGCAGCTGCCCGTACTTGCATCCTTGAAGCAGACGTCCACAGTCCCGATCCCATTGGGATAATTGGAATTGAGCGTCGTAAAGGCAAATGCGCCTGTCGAACTCGCCGACACGATCGCAGGGTCAGTATCGAACGCAAAACTGGAAATGCGCGATGCCGTTACTGGCCCCGAGCTGGTGTTTTGCACGGCATAGTTGAACGAGTACGTGTTCCCGGAAACCCCGGCCAGCGTGAAGGTCGATGTGCCGGTCAACCCGGACAAGACGTTTGCGGAGGAGCCATTGAACCCGTTATAGTCGAGCGTGATCGACTTACCGATATCGGTGGGATTGAACAGCATGGAGTCAGCTTGTGCGGACCCGATCGTGCAACCCCACGCCAGGATCGCGGCGAATAACATCTGACTACGCATGGCGGCTCTATCCCCAAAAACTACGGTTAATCGATCATAAGGCAAATTACGTGCCAGCGCCAGATTTTCGACATTTTTGACGGAACACAGGCTGCGGGATGTAAAAAATACCGACAAGTAGCGGCGAATCTGCCAACACTGCATCCTGCTCTGGGCCCAATACGGATTGTCGCAATCCACCGACTCTCAACGCCGGTATAAAAAGGAGCCAGTTGGTTCAAACAAAAAGCCTCGGGTTCAGGCCGGGCATTATCGGCTGCGGGGAAGCGGCTGTAGCGGAGCGGAAGCCGCTTTCCCGCAGCCGATAGCCGTTTCTCATCATCTCATCTTGCTGCCC
>JAYTHT010000521.1:0-10075 GCA_043732365.1 Novosphingobium sp.
TCGCCCATGTTGGCGGCCGAAAACAAGCCTAGCGCCACCACACCGGGTTCGTCGCCGCCGTCCATCGCGGTGACCCAGCCACCCATGCTGTGGCCGACCACCGCCAGCCGCGTGACATCGATTGTCAGCGCCTTTGCTTGCGCCGCGCTGCGCAAATATGTCAGCACCGCATGCAGATCCTGCGGGTTTTGGACGAAATGAAACGCGCCGGGGCTGCCCCATGATCCGCGATAGTTGAACGTGATCGCGTTCCACCCCTGACGGCGTAGCGCCTGCGCCAGATCGAGGTTTTTCTCGTTGCCCGGCAGGCCATGGCACACGATCACCGTGGGATGTGGCCCTGCGCCAGCGGCCAGATATGCGACCCCGTTGATTTCCACCCCGCCCGACGGAATATGCAGCGTTACCATCCGCGCCGGGTGCGCCGCATCTGCGGGCGGATCGCGCCAGATCGCGGCCGGGATGTCTGCGGTTTGGGTGGCTGCCAGCGAGGGCGCCGATACCAATGCGAGGCCCAGCGCCAATATCGGGGCAATCAGTGAATTCCGCATTTATGTAGCCCCCAAGACCCAAAACTGGGTCAATAGCCCATCAGGCTCAGCACTTCCTTGCGGCTCCGGTTGTCTTCCAGAAACACCCCGATCAGCCGACTGGTGACCATGCCGACCCCCGGCGTGCGCACCCCGCGCCCGGTCATGCAGCCGTGCTGCGCCTCGATCACCACCGCCACGCCGTGGGGTTTCAGGTGGTCCCAGATGCATTGCGCGACTTCGCTGGTCAGCCGCTCCTGGATCTGCAACCGACTGGAAAATCCGTGCAGCACGCGCGCCAGCTTTGATATGCCGACAACTTTATCGCGCGGCAGATAGGCGATCGATGCCTTGCCTGTGATTGGCGCCATGTGGTGTTCGCAATGCGATTGAAACGGGATGTCTTTCAACAGTACCAATTCGTGATAGCCGCCGACTTCCTCAAACTGCCGCCGCAGATGGAACGCCGGGTCTTCGCCATAGCCCTGGCAATATTCCTTCCACGCGCGTGCCACGCGCTTTGGCGTATCGATCAGGCCTTCGCGCGCCGGATCGTCGCCTGACCAGCGGATCAGCGTGCGGATCGCATCCTGGACCTCATCTGGCACCGGCAGTTTGCCTAGCTGCTGTTCGTCGTCGTGTTCGAAATCGTGCGCGACAGTGCTCATGACGTGGCCTGGGTCCTTCCCCCAAATACGTTTCGGATCTGAAATGGCAGTTTTGGCGCGGCGGTGTTGGCTTGTTCGATTTGGCTGCGGAAATAGGCATTCAATCCGCGTATCGCAATGACCGACGCGCGCAGGGGCAATATGCGTGATCCCAATCAGATCAGGCGGCGATCGCCACGCATATTATTTGCGTGGTAGAATGACTTCGTCGGGATGCGCGACATTCAGATCGCGGCGCAACAATTCGCCGACCAGGTCGGGATCGGCATGGCGTGGATCGAGCAATCCGACCCGGTTCTGCAAGCGATCGCGCAATGCCGTCAGGCGCACGATCTCCCGCTGGTTGTGGTCGAGCGAACGCGCATTTTCGGTCCATGCCAGCACACCGCTCGGCCCGGCCAAGGCCATCGCGCCCAGCACCAACAGCACGATCAATGCCATTGTCTGGGTCAGACTGTCCCGGGGAAGCCGTAGTGTTTGTTGTTTACGCCGCATATCGTCAATCGAATCACACTCGCGAGCAATATTCAACAGTGAATGAGCAACTTCGCGCGTACATCGTGCGCATCCACGATGAACCGTTCTGTGCGTAGGACGAAATCCGTGAGACTGCGCAGGCCGAGAGACTATTCAACGCCGTCCCCCGCCTTGTCACAAATGCATGATAGCACTGTAACCAGTGGGTTTTTGAGGGGGGTGTCCTATTCGCGCCAGTACATGCGAGCCCGCCGCACTAGATGCGCGGTCTTGCGATTTTGGACGGATTTGGTTGCCTCAATGAAATTTTAGTCGGAATATTTCATCATACCCTTTCCCAACGGGAAAAGATTGCTTAACGCTGTCCGATGGGTTCGGGCAAACACCTGGCGCGCTCAGACAAGCGCAATGTCGGCATTTTTGCGCGTTGGCGGACGCGATTTTCCTGCATGATGGGTAATCACGAACCCAACCGCAACAAAGTGCGGCGCACTACCGGCGTCTTTTTCGTCGGCGTGTGCCGGAATTGCGGCACCACCATTCGCAAACGCCATGGCCACGCATGGAAAGCCTGTTCGGCCGACCAGATCGGCATGACCCCCGAAGACCAGTCGGCGTCCGTGGAATCGGGCCACGGCGACTAACCGGGCGAACCAGCGCGATGGTTGGGATCTTTGCGTCACCGCCAGATCAACTTTTTGGGTCTTGGCGCCAGCGCCAGCGCCAGATCAGGGCGGGGAGGATCATCAGCACCAGGCACAGCGATGTCGCCAATCCGCCCAGAATGACCAGCGCCATCGGCCCTTCGATTTCGCGCCCCGCCTGCCCGCTTTCGGCGGCAATTGGCAATAGCGCAAAACCGGTCACCAGCGCAGTCAGCAGGATCGGGGTAACGCGTTCGCGCGTGGCGCGCAGCACGGTTTCAAGCGACCATTGTGCGCCCTCATCGGTCACCAGATGATCCACATGACTGACCAACAGGATCGCATTGCGCGCTGAAATCCCGAACAGTGCGATAAAGCCCACGAGCGCGCCCAACGAAACCACTGCTCCGGTAGCCGCAACCGCCAACATTCCGCCCAGCAAGGCCAACGGCAAACCGGCCAGGATCAGCAGCGCCGGACGCACCCCGCCAAATGCCACGATCAACAACGCGATCATCGCAATGCCCGCAATCGCGATGTGCCAGGCGATGTCACGTTGTGCCGCGGCGGTTCCCTCGGCCGCGCCCGCCCAAGACAGGAATGTGCCCGCTGGCATCGTCACGTCATGGGCTATGCGGGCTTGTGCATCGGCCACCACGTGCGACACATTGGCGCCGGGCGCGACATTGGCCGTCACCACCTGGCGCCGCAGCCCACCTTGATGTTCAATCATCGCACGCGTATCGCCCAGCCCGATCGAGGCGATGTCAGACAAGCGCACGGCATTGCCGCCGCTCGCGCGCACCAGTGTTGCGCCCAGCATTTCGGGATCACTGCGCAATTGCGGTGGCAGCGTCACCGCCACCGGCACGCTGCGGTCGGGCAGCATGATCTGCCCTGCATCGAGCCCGGCAAACGTCGCGCGGATCGCATCCCCGGCATCGGCGCGACTGACCCCGTGCAGCGCCATCCGCGCCGGATCGAGCGTGACGCCCAGCATCGGATTGCCAGGCTCTGCCTTGACTCGCACATCGGTCGCGCCGGGCGTGGCGCGCATGATTGTGGCGATCTGCGCGGCGGCATGGTCGATCCCGTCAAGATCATTGCCTTGAATGCTTACCGCGATCGCGGCGGTTTCGCCCGACAGGCTTTCACCGATGCGATCACCCAGGAACGTGGTCACTTCGCTTTGAATGCCGGGCGTGGCGGACAGCGCCGCACGAATGCCCGCCAGCGCACGGTCTTCCCCCCCCGCGCCGATGTTATTCAGGCGGATGTGGAATTCACCTTTTGCCGGGGGCCAGGTGTCCTCGCCCGCCTCGGCCCGGCCGATTTGTTCCTCGACCGTATAGACCTCGGGCAGCGCCAGCAGCCGCTGCGACAGCCGCGTGCCGGTGTCGCGCATCCATGCAAATGACGCGCCCGGCGGGCCCGAAATGCCGACGACGTAATGTTTTTCGCGGAATGACGGCAGCAATTCGCTGCCAAACAGCGGCGCAATCGCCAGCACCACCACCGCGAGCACGCCCACCACGCCCAGCGCCAGTCCGGGCCGTGCGCAGAGCCGCGCCAGCAACCGGCCATGACGATCTTTCAGCCGATCCAGAAACGCCGGTTCGCCCGCAGGCGCGCGCCCATCGAGCAGCAGGAGCGCCAGCGCCGGGGTGACAGTCATTGCCACCAGCAGCGAAGCCAGTGTCGCCAAAATGAATGCGATCCCCAACGGCGCAAAGAACGCGCCCTGCAACCCACCAAGCAGGACTACCGGCAGCATCGTCAGCACCAGCACGAATGTCGCATAGACCACCGGACCGCGTACTTCGACCGAGGCGGCCGCGATAACTTCCCGCCGCTGTGCCCGGTCGGTTACCCCGCGCAAGCGGCGCACGATGTTTTCAATGTCGACAATCGCATCGTCGATGACGACGCCGAGCGCGACCGCCAACCCGCCCAAAGTCATCGTGTTGATCGTTGCCCCGGTCCGATCGAGCACGATCAGCGTGGCCAGCAGCGATAGCGGGATCGACACAAAGGCAATCACTGTGACCCGCACATCGCGCAAAATAAACAGCAGGACCAGCGCGATCATCACAGCCCCGATCACCAGATCGATCGTCAGCCCGTGCAGCGCCGTATCGATGAAATTGGCGGGCCGGTGCAAGGCCGGGCTGACGGTCACACCTTGCGCGCGCAACGCCGGGACCAATTCGGCCAGCGCAGCTTCGGCCGCGCGCGTCGCATCGAGCGTGTTGGCGCCATATTGGCTGGACAATGTCATCAACACGCCCGGTCGGCCCATGATCAGCGCATCACCTACGCGCGGCGCCGCCGCATCGACCACGCGCGCGACATCGCCGATGCGCACTGGTGCGGAACCGCCCGCTGTTGTGCTGACGACGCCGGCGGCGATCGCGCTGGCATCGCTGGCGCTCGCACCCGGATCAATCACGATCCGCTGGTTTGGCGTATCGGCAAATCCGCCGCCGGTGATCGCCACGGTGCGCGCAACGGCATCGCGCAATTCGGTCAGACCCAGCCCGCGCGCATACAGCTTCGCCGGGTCGGCCTGCACCTCGATCCGGCGATCATCCCCCCCGAATATATTGGCACGCGCCACGCCTGCCGCCGACAGCAGACGCGGCTTTACCGTCCATTGGACCACGTCACGCAATTGCATCGGGGACAGTCTGTCGGACGTGAACCCGACTTTCAACAGATCCATGGTCGATGACACCAACGGCGCCATGCGGGGCGGATCGACGCCCACGGGCAAAGTCTGCGCGGCATCGGCCAGCGCCTCACCCACTTGCTGACGCGCGCGATAGGCATCCAGACCGGATTTGAACGTGACATCGATAACCGACAGCCCCTGAATCGACTGCGACCGCACGGTACTGACACCATTGGCGCCGTTTATGACGGCCTCCAGCGGGCGCGTAACCAGCATTTCAACCTGGCGCGCCGATAGCCCGGGCGCTTCGGTCTGAACCGAGGCCTGCGGCGGCACGAATTCGGGAAACACATCGTACGCCGCGCCTCGCAACGTCATCACGCCAAACGCCAGCACCAGCAGCGCGGCCAGCAAGACCAGCCACGGATAGCGCAGCGACTGACGGACAATGATCGACAGCATCGGCTCAGTCGCCCCCCGCGCCGCCGGCACCTTCAGCGCCGCCGGCGACCGACCGTTCAAGTCCGAGCAGCGTGCCCGCCCCCGCCACGACCAGACGGTCGCCGGGCCTCAGCGCGCCGCCGCCAGGCAAGAACCAGCCATCGGCAACCGGTGTCGCCGCGCCATCGAGCACGACGCGTTCAAAGGTTTCTGCGCCCGTCGCGCGCCACACTTGCAGGCTGCCATCGGCGCGCACGATTGCTTCGCGCGGGACCACAACGCCATCGCGTCCGGCGCCGGTCGCACGATGCGCGGTCAGCACGCGGCCAGCAGTGGCCTGCGCGGCAGCGGGGCCTTCGATCAGCGCGAGGGCGCCCGCGCTTTGCAATTGCGTGTCGCCGCTGATGGCAGGCCCCAACACGCGAACCGTCGCGCGCGTTGTGCCCAGATCGACCTCGACCAGCGCGCCTGCCGGCACCATGCCGTCGGCAAAATCGATGCGCAGGATGGCCAGTTGCCCGCGGGCCGCTTGCGCGGTCAACCGCGCCGGGCCGCCACAACCCAGCCGCCCAAGCGCTGGCCCGAATTCGAGCGCAGTGCGCCGACACGCGGTCGCCAGCCGGGCCGCATCTTGCGCTTCGATTGATCGCGCCGCGTCCAGATCGCGGCCTGAGGCTCCAGCATCGGCGGCAACCAGCGCCGACAGCCGCGCCAGTTCGCGCGCCGATCCCTCATGCGCGGCGCGCGCCACCGCAATGTCGCCGGCAATCGCGCCCAGCGGCGCCGGATCGATCGCACGGGCAAAACCATCGGCAGATGCCGACATCCGGCGCGCACCAATCGCAGCGATGCGCAGCCCTGCCTGGCGTTGGACTTTGTCCTCAACATGCAGGTTTGGCGCTTTCAGGCCAGGCCCGGCATCATCTTGCGCGTGCTTCGCCGTCGTTTCAGCGGCACCGGCGAAATAAGGCGCCGCCGCCCGCATCCCCAGCGCGCCGAGCGCAAGCATGGCCACGACCAAAACGCCTGTCTGCCAAACCTTCATGTATTCCAGCCGTTCACGGTTGATTTCCTTCAGTCAGGGCCGCATCGGTCCGCACCGAAATTTGCGTTTCGGGGCCATCCAGCGGCCGCCGCAATGCTGCTTCGAGCGCTATCTGGGCAAGATGCAGCCGCGCCAATGTGTCGACCGCGGCCAGCCGCGCGGCGGCATTGGCGGCCTTTGCCACAGCCCAGTCGGCACGGTCGATAGCGCCGAGACGCAATTGTGCGTCGGCCCGGTTGGCGGCCAGCCAGGCTTGCGGCAATTCCTCCTGGGTCAACCGGGCCAGCGCGGCGGCGGCGGCGGTGCGTTCGCTGGCGGCGGTATCGATCGCGCCTTGTGCATCGGCGATCGCCACTTCGATCGCAACGCCGGCGGCGGCGCGATGCGCCTCTGCCGCGCGGATCGCGGTGCGGTTCAGGTCGAACGACGGCGCCTGCAGATTGACGCCAAATGGAATGTGAAACAGCCCGCCCTGCCACGTATAACCCGGCGCCAAACTGATCGAGGGGACCTGTTTGGCAACTTCGATGCGCAGCGCCGCTTCTGCCTGATCATAGCTGACAATGGTGTGCAGCACATCGGCCCGGTGGACCAGCGCAGCCGCTTTTACCGCCGGCGTGATCGCGGGCGCGGGTGGTACGCTATCGAAATCAGGCCAGACGAACACCATGCCATCGAGCGCGGACACCGGCACCCCCAAAACAGTGGCAATCGCCGCGCGGCCCAGCAAAATCCGCGCCCGGGCGTCGTCGCGGGTGCGCGCGGCAGCGGCGCGGGCCGCGCGCACTTGCGCCATGGTCAGCGACGATATTTCTCCGCCCGCCACACGGCGTTGCATCGCGGCCAATTGCCGGTCGTACAGCCCGACCAGATCATCACCGAGCGCGACCTGGCGTTCGCCGGTACAGACATCGATCAGCCCGCGCATCGCCGCGATCCGGTCGGTCCACACCACATCGATCAAGTCGTATCCGGCGCCGATCACGCTCAGGTCGGCGCTGCGCAAGCGGCCAAGCCTGCGCCCGCCAAAATCAAGCGGAACGTCGGCGGTCACACCAATCAGCCACGGCGAAGGCATCGAAGGGTCGTTGGTGTAATCGGTCGCCAGTGACAGCGTTGGCATCGCCGCCTTGCGCGCCAACCGGGCATCGCGCCGTGCCGCCTCGACATTTGCGCGCGCGGTGGCAACGCGGGGATCATCGGACAGGATCGCGGCAAACACCGACAGCCGGTCAAATCCCGCGATGGGCCGCAGCGTACCGGGCGCCAGCGCGGCCGCACGCGCGGTAATCGCGGGCACATCCAACGTCGCGCCAACCCGTGCCGACACCCGCGCGGGCAAATCAACCGGCAAAGGCGGCACGTGCACGCAGCCGGTCGCCAGAGCCAGCGCACCAAGCACTGCAATTCTGCCAAAATGATACCCGGGGATGAATCGCAAATGCCTCACCTGCCCGACCTAGATTGCCCGGCCGCACCCAACAAGCCGCCGTCCCGGTGGTTTAGGTTTTATATTTGCAACTAACCGGTCGCCGTTTCGGAACAGACGTGGCCATCAGTCCCGGTTTGGCACGCTGGCGCGCACTCCGCGCACGATCGCGCGTGCCAGCGCATCGGCGGCCGCCGCGCCCAATCGCGCCAGCCACATCGCGCGCGGTATGTCGGCATTGCGCGCACCAAGTTCAATCGCGCCGCTCGCCATGGCAAACACCACATCGCCATCGAACGGCGTGTGGACCGGGCGGATCGCGCGCGCGAGGCCGTCTTGCGCCATCATCGCCATCCGCTTTGCCTCGGCCTTGGAGAGTTGCGCATTGCAGGCAACCACGGCCAGCGTCGTGTTGGCGCCGGGCTGCAATCGCCCCATTTGTGCCAGCTTGCTTTCATCGGGAAACGGATCGCCGTCAAAACCCCAATTGCCGGTCGGACTGACCGCCCCCACCGGATTGACGGCGACAAGCGCGCCCACGATCAGTCCGTGTTCCAGTTCCAGCGACGCGCTGCCGATGCCGCCTTTGGCAATGCCCGCCATCGCGCCGGTGCCTGCGCCGACCGATCCCAGGTCAAATACCGCGCGGGGTGCCGCCGCCAAAGCCGCGCGCGCTGCCGCGCGGCCCAGTTCGTGATAAGGCGGCTGCGTACCCCATTGTTTATCGCCCGGAGTATTCAGGTCAAACAGGATGGCGCCGGGCACGATTGGCAGCAGCGGCCCGCCGGGCACCATGTGCAGCCCAATGCCGGCCGCCGCCAATTCGATCAGCGCACCATCGGCAGCAGCGAGCCCAAACACCGACCCGCCCGAAAGCACGATCGCATGAATCCCGCCCACGCTGTTTTCGGGTGCCATGACCTCGATTTCGCGCAAGCCCGGTCCACCCCCGCGCACATCGGCCGCTGCTGGCCATAACCCGTCGCACAGCAAAACGGTACTGCCCGTTCCATGGTGCAACGACGTGGCATGGCCGAGACGCAGGCCCGGAACATCGGTGATCAGGTCATTGTGACCGGGGGACGCTGTCATAACTACCGGTTTAGCAAAGGCGGCGGTGCGACACCAGATAAGCCGTCCGGAACGTGGCAACCAGGTTGAGCAAGGCGCCACTTGCCGCCAGGGCATTGGTCAAAGAGACTGCCTTTGAGTCTTGATGATTTTGCATATCTCGCAGCCATTGCCAACATGCTGGCTTTACGGCCGCCGCGTGCTGTCCCGCAGCGTGGCAATGCTGGGGGACATGCTGGGCGTGCGCCTGATCAATCGGTCAACCTGCAGCGTTTCGCTGACCGATGCGGGCCGCAAGTGACCGTGATTGTCGAACACGGCGACCGCTGGATCAATCCACTCGACAGCAATCTTGACCGCGCGCTGACCACGCAAATTCAGGATCTGCCGGGATCGGGCTTGGTTGCGCGCGAAATCGGGCGTCGCCTGCCATTTCCGACCAAAGGGGGCCCGGCTGTGCTCACAGCCAGGCCCCCTTTTTTTGGCCGAAATGCGGCAGGTCGATTACGGCATCAAAACCGTATCAATGACGTGAATCACGCCGTTCGACTGCATCACATTGCCAATCGTCACCATCGCATGGCCACCCTTCGCATCGGTCAGGATCAGGTGCTTGCCCTTCATCGTCGCCATCAGCGGTTCACCCTGCACGGTGGTCAGCGTCGCGGTTCCGTGGCCGGCCTTGATCGCCATCATGATGTCGGCAGCGGTCATCCGCCCGGCAACCACATGGTACGTCAGGATTGCGGTCAGCTGGGCCTTGTTCTCAGGCTTCAGCAACGTGTCGACGGTGCCTGCGGGCAACTTGGCAAAGGCTTCGTTAGTTGGGGCAAAAACCGTGAACGGGCCCATGCCGTTCAAGGTATCGACCAGGCCGGCTGCTTTGATCGCGGCGACCAGGGTGGTGTGGTCCTTTGAATTGACCGCGTTTGCGACGATGGTCTTGCTGGCGGACATTTTGGCCCCGCCGACCATCGGGTTGGCAAAGGCCGGGGCGGACAATTGGGCGGCGGCCAGCGCGGCAATGGCCGCGATCGTGTGGAACTTGCGCATTGAAACGATACTCCTGCTTCGGTCCGGCTCTGTAGCCGGTCCTCAG
>JAYTHT010000522.1:0-3047 GCA_043732365.1 Novosphingobium sp.
ATGCGGCGGGGCACGCCATAGCGGTCGAGCGCTTCGAACAGGCGGGGCAATGCGCTTTCCGAGCTGGCGGTGGAATAGGCGAGCAACAGCGGCTGCCGGATATAACGGGCCAGCAGCCAGGCGCGGCGGCCCATGAATGCGCTGGCGACGGAAAACAGCATCAGCCAGAACAGCGCCAGCCCGCCATAGAATTCCGCGACAAAGGCGCCATACGTCACCAGAATGCCCAGGCCACGGATCGCGATGACCGAGGCGAGCGCGCCGAACACGGCAAGCGGCGCGGTACGCATGACATAGTCGGTCATGGTCAGCATCATCGCGACGAGCGCCTCTGCCCCGCGCACGAGCGGCGCGCCGGTTTCGCCCAGGGCCGACAGGGCGACCCCGGCAAAGAGGGCGAAGACCAGGATTTGCAGGACATTGTTCTGCGCCATCGCCTCGATCACGCTGGTCGGCACGATTTCCAGGACGAAGTGGCGGAATGTGAAATCGGCGGTGGACAGCGCGACGACCGGGGCGGCGGCGACGAAATGGAGGCCGCGGCCGGGCTGGAACAGATTGACGAGCACAAGACCCAGGCTGATCGAGATCAGGCTGGCGCAGACGAACCAGCCGAGCGCGCGCCCGCCGATCCGGCCGAGCGCGCTGCTGTCGCCCATCGCCGCGATCCCGGTGATCAGGGTCGCCAGGATCAGCGGTGCGATGATCATCTTGATCAGGCGCAGGAACACTTCGGGCAGCAGTTTCAGCAGGTCGGCGGTGTTGACCAGGGTGGGACTGTCAGCGGGCAACAGCTGGTGAAGCGCGGCACCGAGCGCGATGCCGGCTAACATCCCGATGACGATCCACAAAGTCAGGCGTTGCTTCACGTCGTCATGCCCCCCCAGAACCTTGTATCACACTATTCACACTACTACCCCGGCCCCCACACATTAGCCGCACTGGGCGCGGTGGAGCAGCCTTTGATCGGCGAGCACGATGGCCATCATCGCCTCGACCACCGGCACCCCGCGAATGCCGACGCAGGGGTCGTGGCGCCCTTTGGTCAGCAATTCGGTCGGATCACCATCGCGCGTGATAGTGGGCATCGGGGTCAGGATCGATGATGTTGGTTTGAATGCGACGCGCACCACCACCGGCTGCCCGGTGGAAATGCCGCCGGCAATACCGCCGGCATGGTTGGCGGTGAAATTCGGACCATCGTTGCCGGGTCGCATCGGATCGGCATTGCCTTCGCCGGTGTTGGCGGCGGCGGCAAAACCGTCGCCGATTTCAACGCCCTTGACCGCGTTGATGCCCATCATTGCGTGGGCGAGTTCGGCATCAAGCTTGCTGTACAGGGGCGCGCCCCACCCGGCGGGCACCCCGGTGGCGATGCATTCGACGACTGCGCCCAGTGACGATCCGGCCTTGCGTGCCCGATCCACCAGCACTTCCCAGCGCGCGGCGGCGACAGAGTCGGGGCAAAAGAACGGATTGCGTGCAATTTCGGCGGCGTCAAAGCGCGCGGGATCGATCGCATCGCCACCGATCGCGCTGACATAGCCGATGATGGTGACATCCGCGATGACCAACCGCGCCACGGCGCCAGCGGCAACGCGTGCGGCGGTTTCGCGCGCCGACGAACGCCCGCCGCCGCGATAATCACGAAAGCCGTATTTCGCGTCATAGGCGTAATCGGCGTGGCCGGGGCGATACGCGACCGCAACGTCCGAATAATCCTTTGACCGTTGGTCCACGTTGTCGATCATCAGGCTGATCGGGGTGCCGGTGGTGCGGCCTTCGAACACGCCGGACAGGATGCGGACCTGATCCGGTTCCTGCCGCTGGGTGGTGAAACGCGATTGGCCGGGGCGGCGTGCGTCGAGAAATGGCTGGATCAGCGCCTCGTTCAGCGTCAGGCCCGGCGGGCAGCCGTCGACCACCGCGCCCAGCGCAGGCCCATGGCTTTCGCCCCAGGTGGTGAAGCGGAACACGTGTCCGAAAGTGTTGCGGCTCATACCTTGGCGCCTTTCACCCATTCCGGACGAAATGTCCACCTTTGCGGCGGGTGGCCGGGGCGCTATGCGTGCGGCAAGGAGACGGTGCGATGATCAGCGGACGTCAGGTAGCCATTGGACCAATCCTGCCCGAGGATCTGGCGCGGCTGTTCGTGTGGGGTGATGATCCCGGGATTGCTCGGCTCAACGAACCGTATTTGCCCAAAAATCTGGACCGGGAGCGTGATTTCTGGCTCAATCCCGGGGGCGATCCGCGGCGTGTTTTCCTGGCTGTGCGGCGGATCGGGCGGCCCGAGATCACAGGCTATGTACAGATTACCGGCATCGAACCGATCCACCGCAGCGCCAGTCTGGGACTGTTGATTGGCAAGGCAGAGGATCGCGGGCAAGGCTTGGGGCGCGAGGCGCTGGACCTGACGATCCGGTTCTGCTGGGACCATCTCAATCTGTCACGGCTGTCGCTGGCCGTTCATGCTGACAATGATCCGGCAATTGCATTGTATGAAAAGCTGGGGTTTGCCACCGAGGGCATGCTGGAAAAGGCGCAGTTTATTGCCGGGCGTTGGGTCGATCTGCGGTTGATGGCGCTGATCGCGCCAGAGCGCGGGGTCTAGGGTCCGGACCAGCGCTTTTCGCCAAAAAAAGGGCAGGGCGCATGGTTGCGGGATTGCGGCCTCGCTGGCATAGCGCCGGACCTTGTTATCACCACCAGAGGGAACCCGACCATGCCGACCGGCGCGCTCGGCATTGATTTCGGCACGACCAATTCGGTGATTGCCCGCGCCGATAGCGCGGGCGAGATCGATCTCGTCGAATTCGCTGCGCCCAATGGGCCTGGCGCAGTGTTCCGGTCGGCATTGTGTTTCTGGCAGGACCATACGGCGCTGCGCGGGCTGGCGCATGAGGCCGGGCCCTGGGCGATTTCCGAATTCCTCGATTACCCGCAGGAATGCCGGTTTATCCAGTCGTTCAAATCGGTCGCCGCCAATGCGGCGTTTGAAAACGCCGGCATATTCGAAAAACGACTGCGGTTTGAAGAGCTTGGCG
>JAYTHT010000523.1:0-3042 GCA_043732365.1 Novosphingobium sp.
ATGCCGCATCACGTGGGCAGGCCGCATCACGGTGTGGCCGAGGCAGCAGCTTCAGGATCGACGACCGGCTTGGCGCCCTTTTGGAGATAGCGGGCGAGCAGCGCCTTGTCGTGCGCGGTTTGCGCCCTGGCTTCGGCATTGCGGTCGATATTGCCCTGTTTGTACATGGTGTCGGTGTCGAGTCCGGTGGCGGCGCCGACCGATTTGTACATCTGCCGCATGTCTTCGGCGCGGGCTTCTTCGGCGGCCATTTCGGCCTTGGCCTCGCGCGATGCTTTGATATTGCCCGCGATGATATCCTTGTCGCTGCGATCGGCGCGCCAGCTTTCGAAATACAGCACTTTGGGCGGAGGAGGCAGCGCGCGGCCTTCCTGGTTGACCATGAGCAGAAAAATCGACCCGGTCACCATTGCGGCGAGCGCGAATGCAGGCCAGCGGAATTCACTGGGCGCGCCCAGGATTTTCCAGATATCGAGGACCGCGCGGCGCGGCGAAACATTGCGGAAAAACGCTCTCATAGTGCCTTCATAGGCATTGCGGCGTAAAATTGCCAGTTTTTGCAAGACAGCTCATGTCATCAGAGTCGAAAATTCGAGTTACTCAGGTGAACGGCTGATACAGCGCAGGGCCGTGGCGTTTCAGCCAGACATTGGCAGCATCGATGCTGCCTTCGAACAGGTCGGCCAGGCATTGGTGGAACGCCGGGCTATGGTCGAAATGGGCCAGATGTGCGACTTCGTGCGCGACGACAGAGCGCCGGATGCCATCGGGCGCCATGATCAGGCGCCAATTGATGCGGATCGTGCCATCGGCGGCGCAACTGCCCCAGCGGCGCCGGGCGCGCGACAGCGCCAGGCGCGGTGCGGGTTTGCCCAACCGGATGCAATAATGCGCCAGATCTTCTGAAATCAGGCACTTCGCTTCACCCTCCAGCCAGCGCGCGGTGCGCGTCGGCAGGCTTTCGCGCGGTCCGCCGATCAGCAACTGGTCATCGACCACGGTCGGTTTGCGCCCGGCTTTGGTGTTCCAGTCGATCGCCAGCTGGCGACCGCGATAGGCGATCGTACCACCCGGCGCGAGCGGCACCGCCAGCGGCACACGCGCGATTTGCGCGGCGAGCCAGTCGCTGCGCGATGTTGCAAAAGCCAGCGCCTCTTGCGCCGAAACCCAGTGCGGCATCGACACGCGCACGGCGCCGCCGTCGGGCGCGAGCCGCAGCGTCAGGCGGCGGGCATGGGGTAACTTGCGTACCTCTAGCGGCAGCACGCGGTCGCCCACGCGCACGTGCGGCGTGCGCGTGGCTGGAGCTTCGCTGCGCGGGGCCGGAGTTTCGCTGCGCGGGTCCGGAGTTTCGCTGCGCGTCCAGCCCGGCCACTTGATCACGCCCAATCGTCCGCGTCGCCCTGATGAAGCGGCAAGCCGTCCGCATCAACAATATGGTCTTCCAGCGGTCCGGCAATCACTTCGCTGATTGCCTTGCCCACGACCGATTGCCCGGCGCGGTGGACGGCGTCGCGATCGCCCGATTCCAGGTAATGCCATGCGGGCAGCGGGCGGTTTTCCGCGCGCAAGCGATAGGCGCATGTTTCGGGCAGCCACGGCACTTCCCTGACCAGGCGCAGGGTCAGGCGCAAGCAATCGGGCACGATCGCCTTGCGATGGCGATAATCGGCGCAGCGCGCCGTTTTCAGGTCAAGCAGGCGGCAGGCGACATTGGTGCGCCAGACATCGCCGGTCTCGTCGTCTTCCAGTTTATGCAGGCAGCATTTGCCGCAACCATCGCACAACGCTTCCCATTCCTCGCGGTTGAGCGCGGCGATCGGCTTGTCCCAGAAACGGTGTGCAGGCGGAGTCATTGTACCCACGTTTCAAGTTCCGCCGCCACCGCTTTGCCATCCTGATCTACCGGCAGCAGGGCGATGGGCTTGCCGTCGGGGTCCATCAGATAGGCGGCGCGGCTGTGGTCCATCAGGTATGCGCCCGGTGTCTCGCCATCGCGTTTTTGATAGAACACCGCAAAGGCTTTGGCTGCCGCTGCGATCTGTGCCGGGGTGCCGGTCAGGCCGATCAACTCGCTGCCGAATGCACCCGCGTATTGGCCCACGATCGGCGGCGTGTCGCGTTGCGGATCGATCGTAATGAACATCGGTACGACGCGCGCAGCAACTTGCGGATGCGCTTTGGCAAACAGGTGATAGCCCAGCATCATGTGTTGCAGATCGAGCGGGCAAATGTCCGGGCAGAAGGTATAGCCAAAATAGACGATCCGCCATTTGCCCGCAAAATCGGCGTAGTGCACGGTTTTGCTCGATTTATCGACCAGCGTAAACGGTCCGCCCAAGCTTGATCCGGCCAGTGGCGCCTCTGGCTTTGTCGCGCCCTGGCCACATCCGCCCAAAGTCAGCGTCACTGTCAGCGCCAAGGCCGCACCGACGCAGATGGCGTGAAACCGGCCCGTCGCGCGTTGTTTCGTGCGTTGATGTTGCTGAGGGTTTGGGTGTTGCTGGGGTGAGGCTGGCATGGCGCTTCGGTTCATGCTCTGCTAACCAGCCGCTGGCAAGGGTTGCACCTGACTGTGACCATAAAAGGCAAGGGCGGCGTGCATTGTAAAATAATGCGGAAACATCATGTTTGGCCATGATAGCCGGGTCCCCTCATGATGTGATCGTTCTGACCGTTATCGGGGCCGCCGTGCGGTACTGCTTATTTCAAGGGATTGGATCGACGTGAACAGGAACTTTGCATTGCAGGCAGGAAAGTCCCCCATCAGCGCTGCGCTGGCCGCGGCGCTATTGGTTGCTGGATTGGGTGCACCGGTGCCTGCGGCGGCGCAATTTTCCGAAAGCTATAAATTCCTCGATGCGATCCGCAAAAAAGATGGCGATGTGGTTAACGACATGTTGAACAAGCCGTCGACCCAGATCGTCAACACCCGCGATATCACCACCGGTGAAACCGCGCTGCATATCGTCACCGCGCGGCGCGACCTGGTGTGGATGCAATACGTCATTTCCAAAGGCGCCAATGTGAATGCGCGCAATG
>JAYTHT010000524.1:0-3037 GCA_043732365.1 Novosphingobium sp.
TTGGGGCACGCAATTGCGCGCGATGACTTTGCGCGCATGCTGGCAGACGAATGGCGCGACGCGCTGGCACAATGGCATGGACAGGGCTGGGAGGCCTTGCGCAAAGACTGGCTGACGCGCGCGCACCCGCGTGGCACGTTGTTGTCGGTGCATGATCGTGATGCCGGGCTGATCATGGGTGCATTTGCCGGGCTTGATCGCGATGGTGCGGCGCTTCTGCGCTTGGCGGACGGTGAACAGCGTGCCATCCACGCGGGCGACATGGAATTGGTGAGGAAATGATGCTGCTGGCGGTGGATGTTGGTAATACCAATGTCGTCTTTGCTCTGATTGACGGGCGCGACATTCTGGGTCGTTGGCGGATTGCCACCGATCCCCGGCGTACTGCCGACGAATACGCAGTGTGGCTGCTGCAATTGCTGCAATTGCAGGGCTTTTCGCCCACCCAGGTCACACGCGTGATCGTGTCGACAGTGGTGCCGCGCGCGCTGCACAACATCCAGGTTCTGTCGAACAAGTATTTCCACCGCGACGCGTGGATCGCGGGCGATGCGCCGGTCGAATGGGGCCTGAGAATCGACATCGAGCAACCGCGCTCGCTCGGCGCGGACCGCGCGGTCAATGCGATTGCCGCGCACGCACGGTTTGCCGGCGATCTGGTGGTGGTCGATTTCGGCACTGCGACGACATTTGACGTGATCGATGGCGAAGGCACGTACAAGGGCGGGATCATCGCCCCGGGGATCAACCTGTCGCTGGAGGCGCTGGTCAACGCCGCCGCGCGCCTGCCGCGCATCGCGATCGAACCGCCGCGCAACAACGGCAGTGTGATCGGCCGCACCACCGAGGACGCCATGCACATCGGTGTGTTCTGGGGCTATGTCGGGATGATGGAAGGTCTGATTGCGCGGCTGCGCAACGAAATCGGGCGCCCCGTCACGATCATCGCGACCGGCGGGCTGGCAGTGTTGTTTCATGACCACACCACGATTTTCGATCATGTTGAAACCGACCTGACGCTCGAAGGGCTTGCGCTGCTGGCCGAACGGGTCAAGGACTGATCGCGACTTTAACTTGAGACTGGCGCTTAAAGCGTGATGCGAAAAAGTGGGAACCGGTTTTTCGCAATAAATCACGCGAAAACCAAGACTCCTGGAATTTGATGTGGTTCTTTCTTGTCGCACCAAATTCCAGGGCGGCCAGCCGTGGCGATCGGACATCGCCCAAAACTTTACAGATCAGGAATTTACGTGAAGCCCGGAAAAGAATTGCTGTTTTTGGCGCTCGGTGGTTCGGGCGAAATCGGGATGAACGTCAACCTCTACGGCTGCAACGGCAAGTGGTTGATGGTCGATCTTGGCATGACGTTCTCTGACCCGTGGTATCCGGGCGTTGATCTGGTGTTTGCCGATCTGGAATTCATTGAGGAACGGCTCGATGACCTGATCGGGATCGTCCTGACGCACGCGCACGAGGATCACATCGGCGCGGTGCCCTATTTCGCCGCGGACCTGGGTGTGCCGCTGTATGCGACGCCGTTCACCGCGCGGCTGGTGCACGAAAAACTGGTCGAGGCGGGGATCGACAAAACGGTCAAGCTGAACGTTATTCAAAACAACGGCAGTCTGTCGCTCGGGCCGTTCGACATTCGTTATGTGCCGCTGGCGCACTCGATTGCCGAGGGCAACGCGCTGGTCATCGATACGCCGTATGGCCGGGTATTCCACACCGGCGACTGGAAATTGGACGACGCGCCGCAAGTTGGCGTACCGGCGACGGCTGCCGAATTGACTGCGATCGGCGACGAGGGTGTGCTTGCGCTCGTGTGCGATTCGACCAATGTGTTCAATGCCAAAGCTTCGGGATCCGAAGGCGCGGTGCGCGATGGCCTGCTGGAAACCGTGTCGGGCCTGAAAGGGCGGCGCGTGGTCGTGACCACGTTTGCGTCCAACGTCGCGCGGTTGCAGACTTTGGGATGGGTCGCACAACAGACCGGGCGGCAATTGTGCGTCGCCGGGCGTTCGCTTGACCGCATCATCGGTGTGGCCAAGGCCAGCGGGTATTTGCAGGATCTGCCGCCGATTGTCCCACTGGACCGCGCAATGGATGTGCCGCGCGGTAATCTTTTGGTGCTGGCGACCGGCGGGCAGGGGGAACAGCGCGCGGCGCTGGCGCGGATTGCCAACGATTCACACCAGATCAAGCTCGAATCGGGCGATGCAGTCGTGTTTTCGAGCCGCCAGATTCCCGGCAACGAATTGCAGATCGGCCGGATTCACAATTCGCTCGTCGCCAAAGGCGTGCGCGTGGTCACCGACCGCCAGTCGATGATCCATGTTTCGGGTCACCCCGGCAGGCCCGAGCTGATCGAGCTGTACAAGTGGATCCGTCCCGAAATTCTGGTGCCGGTGCACGGCGAATTGCGCCACATGGATGAACAGGCACGCCTGGGCCTGGCCGAGGGTATCCCGCGCACGATCGTGCAAAAAAACGGCGACCTGATCCGCCTGGCACCCAAAGGTCCGCACAAGTTGCAGACGGTGCGCAATGGGCGGTTTGTGCTCGATGGCGATATCATTGCGCCCGCTGATGGCCCTGCAATGTCGGCGCGGCGCAAGCTGGGCGAAATGGGCCTGATCACGGTCGCGCTGGCGGTCAGTGCCGAGGGCAAGCAAGTGTCGCCGGTCGAAGTCGCCGCGCTCGGCATTCCGCTCGACGAGGACATGGACAGCTTTGTCGCCGAGGCGCAGATCGATGCCGGCGAAGCCATCGCCAAGCTGAAGGGTGACCGCCGCCGTGACCGCGGCGCAATCACCGAGGCCGTGCGGCTGGCGATCAGGCGCTGTAGCCAACGCTGGATCGGGCGCAAGCCGATGGTCCAGGTGATGCTGCGAACGCATTGATTAGCTAGGGAGACCGGGTATGCGCTGGACTTCGATAGTCGCGATTTTCACGCTGTTCTGGGTGCTGGCGGCATTTCTGGTAATGCCGTTCGGCATTCGCACGCACGATGAGCTCGGCATGGAAAAGATTGTGG
>JAYTHT010000525.1:0-3006 GCA_043732365.1 Novosphingobium sp.
GATCCACCCGCAGTCAACCCGCCGCCGCATCGCGCTGGGCTTGCGCAAACTGCGCCACAAGTCGCTAGAAAATCCGTGGAAAAAACACGACAATATTCCGCTATGACCCCTAATTTTTTCAGACTTTGGGGCACGTTTATCGGTCTTGCTGGGACTGGCTTGTTCGTGTGGCAAATCATCAAGGGTCTGCGTTCGGGTGTGACCCGGATACCTGTCAGCATATTTTCCAACGATGAATACGTTCGCGGCGGGGGGATGTTCGGTTTTGCAATTGCCATGAACATGATTGGAGCAATTTTCGCTTCGGCAATTGCTTATGCAATTTGGAGTGGGTTTCTATGAAACTTGGACGCCTGAACCATATCGGCGTGGCAACGCCCGATCTCGACGCGTCAATCGCGTTCTACCGCGATGTGATGGGCGCTGCCGATGTCACAGAGCCGTTCGTGCTGGATTCGCAAAAAGTGCGTGTGTGTTTCGTCAACACACCCGGTGAAAACGGTACGGCGGGGACGCAGATCGAATTGCTGCAACCGACCGATCCCAATTCGGCGGTGGGCAAATGGCTGGAGAAAAATCCGGCGGGTGGGCAGCACCATATCTGTTACGAAGTGCCTGACATTCTCGCCGCCAAAGCGTGGTTTGAGGGGCTGGGCAAAAAGGTGCTGGGCGAACCGCGCATCGGTGCGCACGGCACGCTGATTTTCTTTGTCCACCCCAAAGACATGGGCGGGCAACTAACTGAAATCATGGAAACGCCCAAAGCGGCGCACTGAGGAATCGTCCATGGCTACGTACGACGACTGGCAGAAATTGGCCGCGAAAGAGGTCAAAGGCCCAAATGGCCAAGTTAGGGACCTGACCTGGCACACGCCCGAAGGTATTGCGATCAAACCGCTGTATACCGCAGACGACGTGACAGTCGATCCCGGCCTGCCCGGGTTTGCGCCATTCACGCGCGGCGTGCGGGCATCGATGTATGCCGGTCGGCCTTGGACCATTCGCCAATACGCGGGCTTTTCTACGGCCGAGGCGTCGAACGCCTTTTATCGCCGCAATCTGGCCGCCGGGCAAAAGGGACTGTCGGTCGCGTTCGATCTGGCGACGCATCGCGGCTATGACAGCGATCACCCGCGCGTGACCGGCGATGTCGGCAAAGCGGGCGTGGCGATCGATAGCGTCGAGGACATGAAAATCCTGTTCGACGGAATCCCGCTCGATCAGATGTCGGTGTCGATGACGATGAACGGCGCGGTGATCCCGATCCTGGCGTTTTTTATCGTCGCGGGCGAGGAACAGGGCGTCGATCGCAAGTTGCTCGACGGGACCATCCAGAACGACATCCTCAAGGAGTTCATGGTCCGCAACACGTATATCTATCCACCCGAACCGAGCATGCGGATCATTTCGGACATCTTTGGCTACACCAGCCGCGAAATGCCCAAGTTCAATTCGATCTCGATTTCCGGCTATCACATGCAGGAGGCGGGCGCGACCCAAGTCCAGGAACTCGCCTTCACCATCGCCGATGGCAGGGAATATGTGAAATACGGTGTGGCATCGGGCCTCGACATCGACAAATTTGCCGGGCGGCTATCGTTCTTTTTCGCGATCGGCATGAATTTTTTCATGGAAGTGGCCAAACTTCGCGCCGCGCGCGTGCTGTGGCACCGGGTCATGACGGGCCTTGGCGCGGCCGACGAACGGTCGAAAATGTTGCGCACGCATTGTCAGACATCGGGCGTGTCGTTGCAGGAACAGGACCCATACAACAACGTCGTGCGCACCACGGTCGAGGCGATGGCCGCGATGCTGGGCGGCACCCAGTCGCTGCACACCAATGCGCTGGATGAAGCGATCGCGCTGCCGACCGATTTTTCGGCGCGGATCGCGCGCAACACGCAAATCGTCATCCAGGAAGAAACCGGGATGTGCAACGTGGTCGATCCGCTGGGCGGGTCGTATTATATCGAGGCGCTGACCCAGCAATTGGTCGATCAGGCGTGGACGATCATCGAACGCATCGAGGCCGAAGGCGGCATGGCCAAAGCGGTCGCCGCCGGCTGGCCCAAAGCCATGATCGAGGAAGCCGCCGCCGGACGACAGGCGCGCGTCGATCGCGGCAAAGACGTGATCGTCGGCGTCAACAAATACCGCCTGGCCATCGAAGACAAGCTCGAAACGCTCGACATCGACAACCACGCGGTACGCGAATCGCAGATTGCGCGCCTGCATCAGGTGCGCTCCACCCGCGATGAAGCGCAATGCCAGACCGCGCTGGCGGCGATGCGCGAAGGTGCGGCAGGCACTGCCAATTTGCTGGAACTGGCAGTAGCGGCGGCCCGCCATCGCGCGACTTTGGGCGAAATTTCCGATGCGATGGAAACGGTGTTTGGCCGTCACGGCACTGTGCCAACCCCGGTCAAGGGTATCTATGGCGCGGCATATGCTGGCGACGCGCGCTATCAGCAGGTCGCTGATGGCGTGGCTGCGGTCGCGCGCCGGCTGGGTCGCGCGCCGCGGCTGCTGGTCGCCAAAATGGGCCAGGACGGGCACGATCGCGGCGCCAATGTGGTTGCTTCAGCGTTTGCCGACATGGGCTTTGCGGTCAGCAGCGGGCCGCTGTTTCAGACGCCGTCGGAAACATGCGCGCAGGCGTTGGAACACGATGTCGATGCGATCGGCGCGTCGTCGCTGACCGCCGGGCACAAAACGCTGATCCCCGAATTGATCCGTCTGCTGCGCGATGCCGGACGCAGCGATATCAAAGTCGTCGCGGGCGGGGTGATCCCGCCGCAGGACTATGAATTTCTGCGCGAAGCCGGGGTCCAGGGCATCTATGGTCCGGGGTCAAACATCGTCGAATGCGCCGCCGATATGCTGCGCCTGCTGGGGCACAATATGCCACCAGCGGGTGAAGAACTTGAAGCAGGCGAATAGTTAAAGCGACAGTTTAAGGATGCGCATGTTCAAAAAGATCCTCATTGCCAACCGTGGCGAAATCGC
>JAYTHT010000526.1:0-9866 GCA_043732365.1 Novosphingobium sp.
ACTGCCAATTGCGACTTTGTGATCTTTCCACCGCGTTGGATGGTGGCCGAGGATACGTTCCGCCCGCCGTGGTTTCATCGCAATGTGATGGCAGAATTCATGGGGCTGATCACCGGAACCTACGATGCAAAGGCCGGCGGTTTCGTGCCGGGCGGCGCCTCGCTTCACAATCCATTCAGCGCGCATGGTCCCGATCAGGTCAGCTATGACAAAGCCGTCGCGGCAACGCTGTCGCCGCACAAGATCGAGGACACAATGGCTTTCATGTTCGAAAGTCGTCACCCCATCCATCTGACCCGATGGGCGAATGACACACCGATCCTGCAGCACGATTATGACTCGGTGTGGATCGGGTTTGAAAAGGCCAGGTTGCCCGAATGACCGACGCAATGCCGATGAACCCGGCCATCCCGAAAGCCCTGGCACTCAACGCGACGCACGATCCGGCATTGCGCTGCTGGATCGATTCAGCCCATGGCCATGCCGATTTCCCGATCCAGAACCTGCCCTTCGGCATTTTTGCGCCCGGTGGTGCAAATCCGCGACCCGGCGTTGCCATCGGCGATCGCATCCTCGACCTGGGCGGTATTGCCGCGTTGCTACCCGAACCCGCCACAGGTGCGTTGCACGGTACCACGCTCAACGCACTGTTCGCGCTGCCCGCCATCGATCGCGGTGCATTGCGTCAGCGGCTGTCGCAGCTGTTGAGCCAGGACGAGCATCGCGCCACTGTCGCACCGCAGCTGTATGCAGCAGCGGACTGTATGATGCACCTGCCCGCAGCGATTGGCGATTACACCGATTTTTATGTCGGCATCCATCACGCCACCAACATCGGCATACTGTTCAGGCCGGACACGCCGCTGCTGCCCAATTACAAACATGTGCCGATCGGCTACCACGGACGCGCCTCATCGATCCGGCCGTCGGGCGTGCCAGTGATCCGGCCCAATGGCCAGCGCAAGGCGCCCACGGCGGAAGGCCCCAGCTTTGGCCCGACGCAGCGGCTCGATTATGAACTGGAATTGGGCGTGTGGATCGGCGCGGGCAACGCGCTGGGCGATCCGATCCCGATCGCCAGTGCCGATCGGCATATCGCCGGGCTGTGCCTGCTCAACGACTGGTCCGCGCGCGATTTTCAATCGTGGGAATACCAGCCGCTCGGGCCGTTTCTGGGCAAAAATTTCCATTCGACGGTATCGCCCTGGGTCGTGACGATCGAGGCGCTGGCGCCATTCCGGATCGCCCAGCCGCCGCGTCCCGCCGGCGATCCGGCGCCGCTGGCTTATCTGTGGGACGAAGGCGATCAGCAAACCGGCGCGCTCGGGATCGAATTGAATGTCGCGCTGATGACCCAGACCATGCGCAAACAGGGCCTGCCCGCACTGCACCTCAGCCGTGGCCCGGCGGCCAACATGTACTGGACGATCGCCCAGATGGTCGCGCATCACACCGCCAACGGCTGCAACCTGAACCCGGGCGATTTGTTGGGTACCGGCACGATCTCGGCCCCCGGCGAGGCCGGATACGGCAGCCTGATCGAAATTTCACACAGTGGCGCCGTTCCGCTGGCATTACCCAGCGGAGAGCTGCGCAGTTTTCTGGAAGACGGCGACGAGGTGATCCTTACCGCGCACGCGCACGCCTGCGGGCGCGTGTCGATCGGGTTTGGCGAATGTTCCGCAGTGATCCTGCCCCCGCGCATTCGATGATCCGATCCCGCTACCGGCCAGCCTCTGGGTTACGGTGATAGCCTTTGGCCGATTCTGCATCTTGAATGTCGTACGCGAACCACGCATCCCGGCTGTAATCGAATACTTGAACGACTTCATCGGTTACATGCGCGACATAAAAGCCCGCAGAGCCCCGATCGTAACCTTTTACCTTCATGCCATCGATCTCGAACGACACGTACGTGTTGTCGCCAGCATCGTAGAGTTCGGGGAGAGCGCCGCCGAACTTCACCCCGCGCTCGCCATCGAAGCCTTGAATGTGATCACCTCGGTTTTGCGCGGCGATCCGCAAATCCCGCCCTGCAGAATGATCGTAAATGCCGGCCACCTTTTTGCCAGTGATAGACGCAAAGGCGGACGCAGCGATCATAGCGCGTGTGTGTGGTTCCATGGCTTTACATCGCACATGGCCCGGCGAAAGATCAAGCCGGCATAAAAGCGAGGGCGACAATCGATCTTCCTGTGTTCGAAGCACCCACCGCGGCGTGCGAGCACGGCGGCCCGGACGAAAGCCGTGCGAGCACGGCGGCCCAGATGAAAGCTGAAATTGGCCGAGACAAGAATCAGGCCCGTGACGGCCCGCGCTGAATCGCGCCCGCAAATGCCCATCGAATGGTGCGGGCGATCACCAATGTCGACAGACGGGTGATCGGCGAGGTCAGGCGCATGCCGAAGAACCCGTGCATGCCCCTCGCCCATGGCGGAAGCAAGTCGACTGCCGCGTCCATGATCATGGCCTGCACGGGCGCAGCAGCCGGTGCGGGTGCCTTTTGATGCAGAACCAATCTTGCGACTTCCCTCGTCCTGGTGTCCGCGGCCAGGGCTGGCCGCATCGCTTCGACCAGGGCCTCGGCCTCGGCGCGGGTTTGGGGAACCGGGTCGGCACCGAGCATCTGTGCGATAAGAGCAAACTGCGCAAAGTAGCTGTCCTGGTCGGCCCTGGTCATGTCGGGCTCGCCATAGCGCATCCAGGCGCCCAGAAAGCACAGGGCTTCCGTGACATGGACCCAGGCCAGCAGATGTGGTTCATTGGCGGAATAGGGCGTGCCATCCGGCAGCGACCCGGTGACTCGCGAATGGACGTCCTTCACGCGCTCCACGGCGGCCAGCGCATCTGCCTGATCAGCATACGTGGTGACCGCGATAAACCGCGCCGTCCGTCTCAGCCTGCCCAGCATGTCATCGCGAAAGGTCGAATGATCCCAAATTCCGGCGAGTGCCGCAGGATGCAGCATCTGCATCAGCAGCGCGGAAATACCGCCTACCATCATCGTTGTGACGTCGCCATGCACGCGCCAGATGACGGAATCGCGGGGGAACAGCGCATCGGACGAGCGGACGATCGGCTTTTGACCTTTGGCGCGATCGTTGAACACCGCGCGAACGCGCCCGACCAGAGCGCGGCGGATAACGGCGGTCGGCAGAAACTCAGCATGCGCCATCAACCGTCACTCTTTCGAACCATCGCTGTCATCGGTCTTTGCCTGCACTTCGCGCCAAACCCCGGCCGCGTTCAGATAAATCGTTCATCGTGTCAAAGGATATGAAGCGTCCCGGGTTACCCGAGGCTGTTTGATTTGTGTCGTGCGACCATATCGAGGTTAACTGCGGTGGCAACGTCATTGGCTTGGACCTGGCCACCATTTACCTTGGCGTTCGAACTCCGTTTGCGCAAAATATGGTGCTGTCAGTCTAATCGCAACTCGTCTCCGTTTGGCGCACGAGGGCCGAAAGTGACCAACCCCAGGCGGCAGGCGACTGCCGCTCGGCCAGCGCTGCCGAGCGTCGGATCTTGTAATTTTCACGATCGACGAGATCAATTACGGTGTAATTACGGTGACGTTGCGTAATTGATGTAGTCACCATGTCACCGTAATTTTCACCGACAGCGGGTAACGGATATACAGCATCACTGCCATGAGGATCACATCGGGCGACGAGTTGAACCAGGGGAACGGATTGGCGATCTTGCTTATTTCGGCATTTTATCAGCCCCCTGCCCCAACGGCAATTTTAGTCTGACAAGACCATCTCTGTGGTTGACGCCGACCGCGGAAACGCCGCAGAAGTCAACCACTTTGACGATAGGCACAAAAAATATCTGTAAAACAGATACTTAATGGTTGAGCAAATAGAATTCGAAACAGGAAGTTGCACTTCATATAACTTACTGAAAAGCGTAATTAATATCGAGGTCGTCAACCGCAGAGAGGGACTTTGACCGTGCCGTTGCGTCCGCGAAGCGTGCAATTGTCGGCCTTCCCGAAACCGGCCATTTCCCGCGCCACTTATTGTTGGACCCGTGGCGGCGGCAACGGGGACTGTCCGGTAAGTCCGCTTTGGACCGCCGTTGCGCCTTGCTGCCGATCGTAAGGTGTCGGGCTCGGGTTGGTACTTTGTTGAGATCCAAACTGTTGCCCACGGGCACACAAAAGCCCTCGCCCGTGTGGTAGTGCCGCAAGGTCAGCGTATGCTTGCTCCGACATCTGCGTGGGTGGCCCATCAGTTTTTGAAAAAGGCCTTATTCCAGCGCGCTGTTTAACTCTCAATGCAAGTTGCGATCTGGGCAGGCCGTTCCACCCTGGAGCGGGCGAGGAAGCTCAGTTTGTGGCACGTCCTATCTTTTGGTGTCATACTTGGCCAAGACGACGAAATCGGCTTGCGCCTTAGGCGTTAGCTTCATAAGTTCAATTCTGCTGGAAGCAGCTCATTCCGATTGGAGCAACTATGACCTGGACAACCCCAAAGATCATTGAAATCGCGCTGGGGGCAGAAATTAACTGCTACGCCTCTGCGGACCTGAAAGCCTAAAAATATAAATGGAAATCATTGTTCTGGGTGCGGCCGCCGGTGGTGGCTTCCCCCAGTGGAATTCTAACGCGCCTGCCTGTAACCGGGCAAGATCGGGTGATTCGGCGGCCTTTGCCAGAACGCAGGCCAGCATCGCCGTTAGTGGCAATGGGCAGGACTGGTACCTGCTCAATGCTTCACCCGATTTGCGCCAGCAGATCAACCTTACGCCCGAACTGCACCCGCAATCCGGCCTCCGGTCCACGCCTATTGCGGGCGTGGTGCTGACGGGCGGCGATGTTGACGTGATCGCCGGACTACTGACATTGCGCGAGCGCGAGCCGTTTTGCCTTTACGCTACACGCTGGATACACGACGTTCTGGACGCCAACCCGATCTTCGAAGTGCTGGCTCGCGATGTTGTCGAACGTCGTTCGGTGGCTTTGGGCGAACCCGTCGAACTGACTGGCGGACTTTGGGTTGAGCTGTTTGCCGTGCCGGGCAAGGTGCCGCTGTTTCTGGAAGAAGGCAGCGGCATGCAGCCGGTACTGGCCGATGAAACTACCGTTGCGGCAATGATTTGCGACGGAGTCAATCGTGCCCTTTATATACCTGGTTGCGCCGCGATCACGCCCGATCTGGCTGGCCGGATCACCGGGGCTGACGTGGTGTTCTTTGATGGCACGATGTGGCGCGACGACGAGATGATTATCGCCGGTATCGGCACCAAAACGGGTCAGAGGATGGGGCACATGAGCCTTTCAGGGCCGAACGGCGCCATCGCTACGCTGGCACCTTTGTCGATTGGCCAGCGCTTCCTGCTCCATATCAATAATTCCAACCCGGTGCTTTTGGCCGATAGCCCTGAACGCGCCGAGGCCGAGGCAGCCGGTTGGACCGTTTGCCATGATGGCATGAGGATCACTCTTTGACGCCAGATCTTCTCAACTCGGACGCGCTTGAGCAAGCCCTGCGTCAGATAGGTGCCGAGCGCTACCACAGCCTTCACCCGTTTCACCGGCTGCTGCACGATGGCAAGCTGAACCGAGGCCAGGTGCAGGTCTGGGCGCTCAACCGCTATTATTATCAGGCAGCAATTCCAGTGAAGGATTCCTGGCTGATGGCCCGCCTGGGCACCAGCGAGCTGCGCCGCGAATGGCGCCGCCGCATCGAGGATCACGATGGCTGTACCGGCCGCGACGGCAAGCCCATGGGTAGCGGTATCGAACGCTGGCTGAAACTGGCCGAAGGGGTCGGGCTGGATCGAGAGATGGTTATTCGCGCCGACCAGATCCTGCCCGAAACGCGCTTCGCTGTGGATGCCTATATCCATTTCGTGCGGGACCGCTCGGTGCTGGAGGCGGTGGCGTCTTCGCTCACGGAACTGTTTTCGCCCACGATCATTTCCGAGCGCGTGTCGGGAATGCTGGCCCATTACGACTGGATCAACCGGGATACGCTGGCTTATTTCACGCCACGCCTCACCCAGGCGCCCCAAGACGCCGATTTTGCCCTGGCTTATGTCAAACACCATGCCGATACGGTCGAAAAACAGCAGGCGGTGCTTGGCGCCCTGCGCTTCAAGTGCGATGTGCTGTGGAGCCAGCTCAATGGCCTTTATCTTGCCTATGTCTCGCCGGGCATGATCCCGCCGGGCTGCTTTGTGCCGGCGCCCGAACGGGCTCGCGAACCGGCTGGCGCATGACAGCAAGTGTTATCGATCCGGCTGTGGCAGTGCCGCGCTTCCGGCGCGGCGTAAAGTTGCGCTTTGATCAGACGCGCGGCAATTTCGTCTTGTTGGCGCCGGAAAAGGCGTTTGTGCCCGATGCGATCGCCGCCGAAATCCTGCAACTGATAGATGGCCAACGCACCGTGGCGGCAATCGCGGCGCAACTGGCCGAAAAATTCGCCGCCCCGGTTGAGGTTATCACCAAAGATATTCTGGCGATTATGACCGAATTGGCTGGCAGGGGAGCAGTGGATCTATGACCCGGGTCCCCGCGCCGATGGGCCTGATCGCCGAACTGACGCATCGCTGCCCTTTGCAATGCGCCTATTGCTCCAACCCGTTGGCGATGGTCGCCCCGCGCGAGGAATTGACCACGGCGCAGTGGCTGCGCATTATCACAGAGGCTGCCGACATCGGAATTCTGCAACTGCACCTGACCGGCGGCGAGCCGATGATCCGCCCCGACCTGCCGCAGATCGTCGCCCATGCCTCCGCGCGCGGGCTCTACACCAATCTCATCACTTCTGGCGTGTTGCTGACCGATGCCGCAATGACCGATCTCCTGGCCGCCGGCATTGACCATATCCAGCTCAGTTTTCAGGGCGCCGAGGCGGTGGCTGCCGACCGCATGGGCGGCTACAACGGTGGCCATGCCCGCAAGCTGGATGCCGCCCGGCGCATCCGCGAGGCGGGCCTGACACTGACAACCAATTTCGTTCTTCACCGCCGGAATATCGTCGATCTGCCAGCAATGCTTGCGCTGGGTGAAAATCTGGGTTCCGATCGGATCGAGATTGCCCACACCCAATATTATGGCTGGGCACTAAAGAACCGAGCCGCGCTGCTGCCCAGCCGCCCGCAACTGGAGCGCGCGACCATGCAGGTCGAGGCGGCGCGGGAACGGCTGATGGGGCGCATTGTCATCGATTATGTCGTGCCGGACTATTATGCTGAACTGCCCAAGGCTTGTATGGGTGGCTGGGGCAATCGGTTCATCCATCTTCTGCCTTCCGGCAAGGCACTCCCATGCCATGCGGCGGAGACGATTCCCGGCATGACGTTCGCCTCGGTACGCGATACGAGCCTTGCCGCAATCTGGCAAAATGACCCGGCATTCAATCGCTTTCGCGGCACCGGCTGGATGCCCGAACCGTGCAAGAGCTGCGACAGGCGCGAAATCGATTGGGGCGGTTGCCGCTGTCAGGCGCTGGCGCTGTTGGGTGATGCCGCCGCGACAGACCCTGTTTGCCACCGCTCACCCGATCATGCGATGATGGCCGAATTGACCGGTGACCATAACGAAAGCCCACCTTCGCTTGTGCCACGCCGACTGAAAGGGGCCTGAGGCTGATGACCGCGTTGCGCGGCCTTTACCCTCCGCTGGAGCCCTATGCGACAGGCACCCTGGATGTGGGCGATGGCCATATTCTCTATTTTGAACGCTGCGGCACGCCCGGTGCCAAAGCCGCCGTGTTCCTGCATGGCGGACCGGGCGGCGGTATTTCACCTCGCCACCGGCGCTTGTTCGATCCCGCCCGATATGACGTGTTGTTGTTCGACCAGCGTGGTTGTGGCCGTTCCACCCCCTATGCCGCGCTGGAGGCCAACACCACCTGGCATCTGGTCGCTGATCTTGAACGGTTGCGCCAGATGGCAGGCGTGCAGCAATGGCTGGTTTGCGGCGGATCCTGGGGTTCAACGTTGGCGCTAGCCTATGCACAGACCCACCCCACCTGCGTCAGCGAACTGGTCCTGCGCGGTATCTTCACTGCCAGCGAGGCGGAATTGCACTGGTATTACCAGCATGGCGCCAGCGAGGTCTTTCCAGATTACTGGGCCGATTTCCTGGCCCCCATAACCCCAGCCGAACGCCATGACCTGCGCGCGGCCTATCGCCGCCGTCTGACGGGCTCCAACGAAACTGCAAGGTTGGAGGCTGCCCAAGCCTGGTCACTGTGGGAAGGGCGGACGTCTAACCTCCTGCCGCAGGACCTTGCCGATACCGGGTTTGCTGATGCCCACTTTGCGCTGGCTTTCGCGAGGATTGAAAACCACTATTTCGTGCATTGCGCCTGGCTGCAAGAGAACCAGTTGCTACGTGAGTGTTGGCGCATCGCCGCAATTCCCGGCGCTATCGTGCAAGGGCGCTATGACATGGTCTGCCCGCCGCGAACCGCCTTTGCCCTGCATCAGGCATGGCCTTCAGCCGCATTTTACATGATCCCCGATGCTGGTCATTCCTGGCTGGAACCGGGCACGCTTGACCGGCTAGTCAGCGCACTTGACGGTTATGCCCGCTAAGACGGTCGGGGGGCCGGCGGCCGACGGCTTACCTACCCCCCAGCGATGGCTGGCGGCCGGGGCGATCTGGCTGGCCATGGCAGTCACAGTGCTGGACAGCTCAATCGCCAATGTCGCGTTGCCGACCATCGCCCGGGATTTCACCACAAGCGCAACAATCAGCCTGTGGGTGATCCATGTCTATCAGTTGGCCGTGGTCTGCTCGATCCTGACTTTAGCAGCAATCGGGGAGATTGCCGGCTATCGCCGCGTCTATCTGGCAGGGCTGGTGGTGTTCACACTGGCCTCCTGCGCTTGCGCGGTCAGTGGCGGAATGGCTGAACTGATTGCCTGGCGCCTGTTACAGGGCCTCGGTGCCGCAGCAATTATGAGCGTCAACGGCGCGATGGTGCGCTTTACGTTCCCCGCGCGCCGTCTGGGGCAGGCTTTCGGGATTAACGCGATGGTCATCGCGATCTCGGCCACGACGGCGCCCGCGATCGCGGGTGTAATGCTGGCGCTGGTTTCGTGGCGCTGGCTGTTCGGGATCAATCTGGTCTTTGGCGTGTTAGCCCTGGGTATGGGCTGGCGTTCGCTGCCTGAGACACGGGGGGAACTGTCGCGGCTGGACACAGCGTCTGCGCTCATGACTGCAGGCGCGATTGCCGGCCTCTTTGGCGCCAGCGCCATCGGGCTGGAAAGGCAGAATGGCGTTCTGATCGGCGCGGGGCTGACGGTGTTCGCGTTTCTGACAGCGCTGGCTTTTCGGCGCGCGCGCCAGCAGGATCGGCCCCTGCTCCCGGTTGACCTTATGGGTATACCGGTGTTGCGCCGGGCCTATCTGGCCTCGATCTGCAATTTTGCCGCGCAAACGTTGCTGCTCGTCGCCATGCCGTTCTATCTGCGCAACAGTTTCGGCTACACACCCTTGCGGACCGGCCTGACGGTTGCCGCGATCCCGCTTGGACTGGCGCTCGCAGCACCTGTGGCTGGACGTTGGGCTGACAGATCTCCGCTATCCGAACCGGGCAGGATGGGACTGCCCTTGGCTGCCTGTGGTTTGCTTGGCCTTGCAATGGCCCCGGGCGACGGGTTGGCGGCAGTGGCGCTGGCAGGCTTGGTCTGCGGCATGGGTTTTGGGCTGTTTCAAGCACCGAATAACCGGACAATGATCGTGACCGCCCCGACTGCCCGCAGCGGCGCTGCGGCGGGCATGCTCGGACTTTCGCGTCTGTGCGGTCAGATGACGGGTGTGGTAATCGCGGGGCTGCTCTTTTGCTATGTGCCCGATACTAGTAGCAGTTTCAGTCTGATAGCAGCAGGGATTGCGAGCT
>JAYTHT010000527.1:0-2979 GCA_043732365.1 Novosphingobium sp.
CAATTACCAAGGCGCGGATTGCCGTGTGGCTGCGCCAGTCTGTGCGGCAATCGGTTGCGCATTGGACCGGGGGTTCAGATCAATTTTTCATTGCAATATCGGGTGGCTTGCGACAGTCCGGCGAAGCGAACGGCCATGACGTGACAGCGACCCCGCCCACCCAGACCCCGTCCTTTGGACGCGATGGAACAGGTAACAGCAGCAAGCGCCTGCTCGTGTCGATTCACGACGTCTCGCCGCGTTCGCAAAGCGCGATCGACGCGCTGGCCGACCGGTTGCAGGGCCATCTCGGCGGGGCAAATTTTGCGATGCTGGTCATCCCCGACCATTGGCGCGAGGCCCCCATCGCAGGCAACGCCGCGTTCCATGCGCGGCTGCGCGCATGGGCAGAACAGGGCGTCGAAATGTTTCTGCACGGATGGTGCCACCGCGACGAAATCCCGGCGACCGGCAGGCTGGCCCAGATCAAGGGCCAGCACATGACCGCAGGCGAAGGCGAATTTCTCAGCCTGACCCAGGCCGAAGCGACCCGCCGGATGCGCGAAGGAAAAACGCTGCTCGAGGACATTCTGGGTGCGCCGGTTGCGGGATTTATTGCACCTGCCTGGCTCTATGGGCCAGGCGCACTGGCCGCGCTGAACGAAGTCGGATTTGCTCTGGCCGAAGATCATTTGAAAGTATGGGCGCCGGGGCACACCGGGCCAGAGCGCACTGGGCCAGAGCGCACTGGGCCAGAGCGCACTGGGGCAAAGCACACTGGGGCAAAGCGGCGCGTGCTGGCGCGTGGCCCGGTGGTCACCTGGGCCAGCCGCAGCCCGGGGCGTATCCGATCGTCGCTGGCGTTTGCCGCGCTCGCCCGGCATACCCTGCCGGTCCTGCCGACACTGCGCGTTGCGGTCCATCCCGGCGATGTCACCGTGCCCGCGCTGCTCGATTCCATCGACGCCACCATAACGCGATTTGCCAGGAGCCACCGGCCGTCGCGCTATGCCGCGCTGCTGCCATGATCACTGCCACGGCGGATAATTCGCAAGGCGACTGGACCAGCGGCGCCAAGCTGCCTAAACGCACCGCGATGGTCGGGGGTTCGCCCCGCAGGGCAACTGCGATGGAGCGCATCAGTACCATGACCAATCCAGCCAGCGCCGCCGCAGTGAAGGTTCTCGATTTTGCGGCGAACGTGGTTGCCGGAAACCTGGTCGGTGGACTGGGGTGGCACCGGTGAACGAGCCCGTGACAGCCCATCCGACCCCGGCGGCCCTCCCGCCATCAAGCCCGATCTCGCGCTGGCGCAAGCTGGCCGCATTTATCGGCCCGGCAATCTCGGTCGCCATTCTGGGGGGCGCGCTGTGGCAGGTCCATGCGCACGACTGGCGCACGCTGTTCACATTTATCCCGCCATCGCCATGGGCATGGCTGGTGTTGGGGATCAATTATCTCAGCGGGCCAGTCGGTGACTGGGTCATTTTCCGCAGGCTCTGGAAAATCCCGATCGAAGGCATCTTTCCGCTGATCAAGAAAATGATCGGTAACCAGATTCTGCTCAGTTACGTCGGCGAAGTGTATTTTTACGATTGGGCACGTCGCAATGTAAAAATGGGGGGTTCTCCGTTCGGCGCGGTGAAGGATGTGGCGATCCTGTCCGCGATGGCGGGCTATGTCATAACGCTGATCATGCTGGTGATTGCCTGGCCTTATCTCAACCATTTTGCGTTCGGCTTCAACAAGCGCGAGCTCTATGGTTCGATCCTGGTGATGCTGATGATCGGCCTCGTCGTCACGTTTTTCCGCAACCGCCTGCTCAGCTTGCCGCGCAACGACCTGGTGTTCGTTCTGGCGGTGCACATGGTGCGACTGATCATCAACACCGTGTTGACGGCCGTGCTGTGGAGCTTGATTTTGCCTGCCGTCCCGCTGTCATCGTGGTTGATGCTGTCAACCGGGCGCTTGCTGGTGACACGCCTGCCGGTAATCCCCAATCAGGAAATCGCCTTTGCCGGGGCGCTTGCGCTGTTTGGTGGCCCGGTCAATCAGACCTATCAGATGATCGCTGCTATTGCCCTGTTCATCACGGGTATCCATATCGCCGTCTACATCGCGATGCTACTGCTCGATCTGGTGCAAAGGGAACGTAACGCATGATCCGGATACTGCTGCTGCCAGCCATGTTGATCATGCTGACTGCGGCGTTTATCCCTTCTTCCCCCTATCTCGGCACGGTCGAAGCGGTGTGCCGCGCGGGCGAAGCCGGCCCTGCGTTGATGATCGAGATTGCCGGGCTGAAAGATCATGTCGGCAGGCTGAAAGTCGAAGTCTATCCCGCCAACGAGGACGATTTCTTGGCCGACGACAACAAGTTGCTGATGGCGGGCAAACTGTTTCGCCGCGTCGAGGGCCCGGTCCCGGGTGAACGTAGCCCGCATATCTGCGTCCGCCTGCCAGCGCCCGGCCGCGTTGCCGTGACCGTGCTGCATGACCGCGATTCAAACCACCGGTTCAACTGGCAGCATGACGGCGTCGGGTTTTCCAACAACCCGCGGCTGGGATTTTCGAAACCGCGCGCCGATACGGTTGCGATCAATGCGGGCCCCGGGGTCACACCGGTGCGGGTGGTGATGAACTACCGCAATGGCCTGTTGTCATTCGGGCCGATCGAGGGGAGCAGATGAAGCTCGTCGATGTCTGCGCCTTTTATGCGCCAAAGGGCGGCGGCGTGCGGACATATGTCGATCGCAAGCTAAAGGCTGGCGCAGCGATGGGCCACGATGTCGTGGTGATCGCCCCGGGCATGCGCGACGAAGTCGAACAGCGCGGCCCCAATGCGCGGATTGTCTGGCTGAAATCGACAGTATTTCCGCTCGATTTCAATTATCGCTATTTCACCGATGTGCCCGCGCTGTATGCCGCGCTCGATCGCGAAAAACCCGATCTTGTCGAGGCTTCGTCGCCATGGCGCAGTGCCAGCATCATTGCAGACTG
>JAYTHT010000528.1:0-9802 GCA_043732365.1 Novosphingobium sp.
ATACTGCCCTCGCGCTTGATCGCCAGATAGGTTTCCAACAGGCGCGTGCCGATCGATTGCCACGGCGCCTCGATCACGCGGATGCCCGCCTGGCGCAACCGGGTCAGCACCACCGCGCGCTGGCGGATCAATCCTTGCGCGACGACCGCGCGCGCGACATCGCCCGGGGTGGTTACAGCGGCGCAGGCCAGCGTGTCGAGATCCTCATCGCGCATCACCACAAACAGCACGCGGTGCCGTTCGACCAGCCGTGCGCACATCTCGATCATCAATTCGGCGCCGGTCGGATCGGTGAAATCGGCAAAGATCACGATCAGCGACCGGCGTTGCAACCGCGTCGCCAGCGTCGCCATCGCCAGTGTGAAATTGGCATCGACCGCATGATAGTCAAGCGCGGCGGCCGCCTCTTGCAAGCGGCGAAACTGGTGCGGCGCGGTGATGAACGGGCTCATCACCAGGGGCTTTGCGGCAAATCCGAACAAGGCCACGCGGTCTTCGGCTTTGAGTGCGACCCAGGCGGTGGTCAGCGCGGCAGTCACCGCGCGGTCGATCCGCGCCAGCCCACCGATCGGTTCACACATCGCCTGCCCGCAATCGAACGCAAACACGATCTGGTTGTTGCGCTCGATTTCGTATTCGCGTGCGGTCAGGCGGCTATGGCGGGCCGATGATTTCCAGTCGATGCGGCTGCGATCCATGCCCGGCTGATATTCGGCCATCGCTTCGAATTCGCTGCCCGCACCGCGGATCGCGCGCGCGATACGGCCAAACCCGGCGTCGCGCAGAAAGATCTGCAACGCCTTGCCGCGCGCCGGGGCCAGATTGGGCCAGACGCGCACATCGGCGTCGATCACGCGTATGGCCTGGCGATGCGCCAGGCCCAACGGCCCTTGCCAGCGCAACCAGCCGCGCTCGATCTGCCCGGTGCCACGCCGGACCGGGGCGGGCGCGCCGGTGCCATGCCAGGCGCCACCCTCAACCCAATCCAGGGTAATTTCGATCCGCCCGCCATCGGCCAGGCGCGGGCTCGTGGCCAGCGCGGCGCGTGGCCGGGTCCACTCGGTCGTGCGTGCCAGGTGCGCCTCGATGCGGATCGGCAGTGGCTCACCCACTTCGCCATCGTGCGGAACCACGACGTCAAACGCGATCAGTCCGCCTGCCAGCCATCCGTCGATCAGCACCAGCAGCAGCAGCGCGGCGCCCGCCGCAGGTGCCACCGTCCACGCGCCGGGCGCGACTGCGCCGATCAATAGCGAGACCAGCGCCATCACCACGAGCACCTGAATAGTGCGTGCCGATGGCGTCAGTCCAAACCTGGGAATGGTGAACAGGCGCATTGTCAGCGCGGCGCCTCGGTCCGTGTCACCAGGTCTGCAACGATGGTTTCGATCGCACGACCCTCGATTTCCGCAGTGGGCGACAGCAACAGCCGATGGCGCAAGACCGCCGTGGCCAGCGCTTTGACATCGTCGGGCACGACATAGTCGCGACCATCGAGCGCCGCACGGGCGCGGGCGGCGCCTGCGAGCAGCACGGCAGCGCGCGGGCTGGCGCCCGACACCAGGTCGCCGTTTTCGCGCGTGGCGCGCACCAGCCGCACGACATAATCGACAATGCTGTCGGCCATCGTCACCGCGCCGGTTGCGGCAATCGCGGCGGCCAGCGTGGCCGCATCGGCCACCGGCACAATGCCCAGATCGGTCGGGCGGGTGCGTGCCAAACGCGATTTGCCCTGCGCATAGCGCGCGACGATAAGCGCTTCTTCGGCAGCGTCGGGATAATCGACCAGCACTTTGAACAGGAACCGGTCGAGTTGCGCCTCTGGCAGGGGATAGACGCCCTGGCTTTCGATCGGGTTTTGAGTCGCAATCACGGTAAAGCGATCGGACAGCGTGTGCGCTTCGCCATCCAGCGTAATCCGCCGTTCCTGCATCGCCTCCAACAGTGCGGCCTGGGTCTTTGGCGGGGTGCGGTTGATTTCATCGGCCAATAGCACTTCGCAAAAGATCGGGCCGCGCGTCAGAGTGAATTGGCTGGTCTGAAAATTGAACAGGTTGGACCCCAGGATATCGCCGGGCAGCAAATCCGGCGTAAACTGGATGCGCCCGAAATCGAGCCCCAGTGAGGCTGCAAAGCATTGCGCCAACAGCGTTTTTGCGGTGCCGGGCGGTCCTTCAAGCAGGACATGTCCGCCCGAAAACAGCGCAATCAACAAATGATCGATCACTGTGTCCTGGCCCACGATCGCTTTGGCAACTTCGCCCCGGATCGCGCCGGCGAGGTCCCGGATATCGTCTGGTGTCATGATTTGTCTGGTTTCCGGTTGATATGGCCGAGCGCCGTTTCGATGCTGTGTAATTCTGCCGCGTGGAGCGCAATCGCGCCCGGGGCATGCGCGCCGCCCAGCCGTGCCGCCGCTTCGCCAAACGGCATTGTGCCGGGCGCCACAGCGCGCTGGATGCGTTCGATCGCAGCGTCGGTTTCGCCGGTCGGCCGGCGTCGGGGCAGGCCCAGTGCGATGATCAGCCGTTCGCGCGTGGCGGTTGCGTAAGGCGTTGCAATCAGGTGATAGCGCCGCGCGCGCAGCAGCAGCGCGGCGCCGCCCTCGACCAGCGCGGCACGCCCCACGCGATCGGCTGGCCCGCCCGCGCGCGCCGGGCCAAACCGCTCAAAGCCGCGCCAGATCGATCCCGCCATGGCCAGCACGAGACAGATCGTGGCGGCCAGAAACGGCGGCGTAAATGCCAGGGTCAGCAGGTTTTTCGATGCTCCCAAGCCAGCCAGCGACACATCGAACACGATCCGCCGCCGGGCGTTGCCCGCCGTGGCCAGCACCAGCCGACGCGCGAGCAGGCCGGTTGCCCGATCGGCCATGCCACGATTGTTGAGCAAATCGGGTTCGAACACAATCACCAGCGGCTGGGTCGTGGTGTCGGTTCCGGTCGGTTCGACCCCGGCCAGCGCATCGAGCGCGGGGTATGCGCCGTTATCGGGAAAATATCCCGCCAAAATCCGGCCATCGCCGGTGCGCACCAGGGGAATCAGCGGGTGATCGTCATCGTCGGTGCCGGTGCCTGACAACACGACATGATCGTTGGGCAACGCGCCGGACATGCCATCGCCGCTGTGCCAGCCGCGTGCTGCCGGCGCTTTGGCCTCGCTCAATTGCACCTCGATTTTGTCGAGCACACCTTTCCAATCCGGGGCTTGCGCGCCCAGGATCGTGGTCCAGCCGGTCGGTGCGCGTGGTGGGCCAAACATCCGCAGCCAGGTTTTATTCTGCCCCGCGCGTGGATCGTTTTGCAACGGCATGGTCACCCATTTCGGCATGATCAGAATGGTGGGCCCGATCGCGCGCCGCCGGTTGTGCAACTGGCGCGCAAGCTCTTTGGCATCAGTTTCGGTCAGCGGGGTCAGGATGCGCAATTCGGGCCCGCCGAGCTGATTTGGCATACGGTTGAATTCGATCCGGTGACCATCGGCGTTCAGCATCGCGACCAGCCCGGCATAGCCCGAAATGCCTTTGCCCAGCCCGTGCGCGCCGCCGTTGTTGCCCTGCGGGGTGCCCGTCCCCATCCACGCGAGCAGGATGATGAACGAGACGAACCCCGCCGCGATCATGGCAAACGTGCCGCGCCTGCCAAAAGCTGCGGGATTGGAAGCTGGGGAATTGGTCATGCGCTGCGCGGTACCGCAAAGGCGGCATAGGCATCGCGCGCGCGCATCCAGTCGGGCAGCCCCAGCGGATGCAAGGCGTAACGGCTGCGTTCAACTTCGCGCGCAATCACCGCAAAGGCGACGCGCGCCGCACCGGGCAGCGCGGCAATCTGTGTGATTTCGCGCGCCGTGCTGGCAGGTGTCAGCCATTCGGGCCGCGCGATCGCGATGTCATCGAAACTGCGCCGCAACAACAGATGCACCGCGACGTCGAACTGCCCGGCGGCAGCCAGGGTGTCGGCATCGGCCAGCAACGCGCTGGCCTGCGCAATATCGGGCGCCCATGACGGCTCCTTTGGGGTCGTCTTTGGACGTTTGGGCCGATCGCGCAAAATTTGCCAAACGAACCAGCCGACAAAGATCACCAGCAGCACCACCGCGCCGATTTCGATCGCCCGCGCATGGCTGCCCAACCATTCGCCAATCGGGCCAAACCGCGCGGCCAGCCATCGCAGCATCCGGGTCAGCCATTGCGGGCTTTGCGCAGGTGGGGTCACGACCGGGCTTAACGGGCTGAACTGAATATCGCCCATCGCGCGGGCCTTGGCCCATGCAGCCCCGCCCGCGCTCGTATCAGGTATGGTCGGAATGGCAGGTATGGTCACGAGCACGATGCTGACACGCGCCCACCGCGACCGCAAGTTATCCGCGTGCCTTGGTCTGCGGATATGTCCCAAGCATGCGCAAGTTGTTTGCGAAAAACGCCAGCTCTTCGAGCGCAAGATCAAGCGGTCGCTCGCCCGGTTTGCCGACAACGTCGCAAAAGAACGTCGTTGCGGCAAAACTGGCACCAGTCTGGTAGCTTTCCAGCTTTGTCATGTTGATCCCGTTGGTGGCAAATCCGCCCAGCGCTTTGTACAACGCGGAGGGAATGTTGCGCACTTCAAAGATGAACGTGGTCATCGCATCGCCTGTGATCGTTTCGGGATCGAGCGGCTTTCGCGCCAACAGGACAAAGCGCGTGGTGTTGTCGTGGGCGTCCTCGACATTGTCCTCCACCACGTCGAGCCCATACAGTTCGGCCGCGATCCGGGGCGCCAGTGCGGCAATCGTGGGATCGCCCAGTTCCGCCACATAGGCCGCCGCGCCTGCGGTATCGGCATGGCTAAGCGGGATGATGCCCTTGTTGCGCAAATAATGGCGCGACTGGCCCAGCGCTTGCGGATGACTGTATGCGGCGGTGAACGGCCCGTTGCCCAGCCCCATCAGGGCGGCGTGGATATCCACAAAATGTTCGCCGACGATCGACAACCCGGATTCGGGCAACAGGAAATGGATATCGGCGACGCGGCCATGTTGTGAATTTTCGATCGGGATGATCGCCTGGCCGGCGTGCCCTTCGCGTACGGCATCCAGCGCGTCTTCAAAGCTGAAGCAGGGCAGCGGCAAGCCATCGGGCACCAGTTCGGTGGCGGCGCGGTGCGAATTGGCGCCGGGCGCGCCCTGAAACGCGACGGCGCGCGTCGGGTCAGCCGCAGCGGCAGCGGTCATCGCTTCGACAAGGGCGAGCGCGGGTTTGGGATAACTGGCCATGATTTGTGGCGATTAGGCCGAGCGGGCCCGCTGGACAAGTCTGTTTGCACGCGCGCCATTAGGGTGGCAACCGGTGCGCAATCGGACTTGCGCCCGGGCGGGGCGATGACTAGAGCCACAGGCAAAATACAGGTGGCCATCGGCTTTAACCGACGCGCCACCGCAATAAGGACATACGGGGCAAGGCATGAACGACAGTTTCAATACCATCGCCGGCTGGACCTTGTTCGGCGGGATCGTCGCCTTGGGCTTGTCCAGCATCTCGAGCCATTATTTCCTGGCCGACAAGCACGAAGCGCCCGAAAAAATGGGTTATGCCGTGGTCGGTGCCAGCGATGGCGGCAGCGCGGCGGTTGTCGTGGCGCCGATCGCAAACCGTCTGGCCAAAGCCGATGCCAGCAAGGGCGAGGCGATCTTTGCCAAATGCAAGTCATGCCACACGATTGACCAGGGCGCGGCCAACGGCATCGGACCCAACCTTTGGGCGGTGATCGGCGATGCGATCGCCCAGGGCCGCAATGGCTATGCCTTTTCGGACTCGCTGAAAGCCAAAGCGGGCAAGTGGGATTTCGGACAACTGGATACCTGGCTGACCAATCCCAAGGCTTTTGCCGACGGCACGAAGATGTCGTTTGCCGGCCTGGCGAGCCCCGACGACCGGGCCAACGTGATCTTGTACCTCAACGCCAAGGGCTCGAACCTGCCGCTGCCCGCGCCTGCCGCTGACGCTGCACCGGCGGCAGCACCTGGAGTTGGTGCATCGACGCCGGCAACCGGTGCATCAACGCCTGCGGCTGGCGCATCAACACCTGCGGCTGGCGCATCAACGCCGGCGGTTGCGGCCCCTGCAGCAGCAGTAGCTGCAAAGTAGCCTATCCAACGGCATGATCGGAATACGAAAAGGGGGCGGGTTACGCCCCCTTTTTTGATGCGCGCCCTTTTGATGCGCAGGGCTTCACTGCAAACGCCGATCTGATTCCACGCGCGCAAAAACAGGCCACAACGCCAGCTGCGGTGGCTGAATGTTGCGGTTAAGCGACGCGCCCTGGGCGAACGGTCGCCCAGGGCCAGATGTTTATTCGCCGTCAGCGTTCAGGCGCACGCGCATTTCTTTGCCCGGTTTGAAATACGGCACGCGCTTGCCCGGCACATCAACGGTTTCGCCGGTGCGCGGGTTGCGTCCTTTGCGCGGATCGCGCTCGCGGGTGGAAAATGCGCCAAACCCACGCAGTTCGACACGGCCCCCATCGGCCAGGCGTTTGCCGATTTCATCGAAGAACACTTCGACGACGCGTTCAATTTCTTCGCCGCGCATGTCGGGGCTTTCCTTGGCCAACGACTGCAACAATTCGGACTTTATCATCCGTGCGTCCCCTTTTCGGATGTCTGTGACATCCTCCCTACCCCGTCAGGCCCCAGACGTACCGGCATTATCCCGTTCCGCTGGGCCCCGTCCCATATGAACACGGCGCCCCACTTCGCCATGTCTGACACGTTTTGCCAGAGAGCGGGCGCGCAGACAATCGTATCAAAGGTACGGAATGCGCTGTTTTTGATGCCTTTCGTGCAATTTGACCCGATTTGCGACGAATTTGGCGCCGATTGGCAGGCCCGGTTGGTAGGCGTTGCTGACGAATCGAATCGTCAAGGACAGATCGGTTGGCGCAAGTGCTCACGCTCTCAGGCCCTAAAGTTGCGCTTTGAAATTAGGTCATTGACCCGGCGCCCATGCCAGTTAGGGTTCGGTTTAAATCCGGCCCGGGGTGAGATCAATACAACGGCCGGCCAGGAGAGTACAGTTTTGACCACCGCACATTCCGATTGGTTTGGTCATCCGCGACAACTCGCCCGCCTGTTCACAACCGAAATGTGGGAACGTTTCGGGTTTTACGGCATGCGCGCGCTGCTGACGTTGTACCTGACCAAGCATTTCCTGTTCAGCGATCGCACCGCCAGCGGCATTTACGGCGGGTCTGCCGCGATGGTCTATCTGACGCCGGTAATCGGCGGGTTGCTGGCCGACCGCTATCTCGGGTCAAAACGTTCGGTGAAATTTGGCGCGCTGGTCATGGCCCTGGGCTATTTCCTGCTGTGCTTCGGGGGTGAGCCCGTTCAACCGTGGGCGAATATCGATGGCGTGCGCCATGATGTGGTGCAGGAAAATGTGGTCGATCGTCCTTCGGCGAGCGGACGAGAGCGGCGCTATGTGCTGATCGACCGGCAGAAATTGCAGATTCATGGTGAGGCGGACGGGACGATTTCGCTGCTGGCCGGCGATGGCCATGTCGCCCGCCATGTCGCAGCCAGCCAGTTTCAGTCCGGCGGCGATCGTTCCCCGTATACCACCGCGATGATCTTGCTGGCGCTCGCGCTGATCACGGTCGGCAACGGGTTTTTCAAACCCAACATTGCGACGATGGTCGGCGAATTGTACGGGCCGGGGGATCCGCGCAAGGATGCCGGGTTCACCATTTTCTATATGGGCATCAATTTGGGCGCCTTGCTGTCGCAGATCCTGTGCCCGCTGCTCGCTGATGTAATCGGCTGGTGGGCCGGGTTTCTGGTGGCGGCGATCGGCATGCTGTTGTCATGGGCTGGCTTGCAATTCGATGGCGGGCGGTTGGCCGCGTTCGGCAATCCGCCTGCTGACCTGGTCAAGGACCGGTCAGTGCTGATTTTCATCGCCGCGCTGGTCGCGGTGCCGCTGGTCATGCTGCTGTTCGAAAACCTGATGAACGCCGCGCCAGAGAAAGCCGGCGCGGGCATCGTGGGCTATATCCTGGCGCTGCCGCTGATGGGCAAGCTGTTGTTCGGGACATTCCTGGTCGCTGTGCCCGGGATTCTGGTTTACGCCAGGAACAATGGCAGCCGCGCAGAATTTCAGATGATGGTGGCAGCGATGATCCTGATCACCTTCAACACGGTGTTCTGGACACTGTTCGAACAGGCGGGCACGTCGCTGACGCTGTTTGCCGATCGTAACACCGATTTGCATGTGTTTGGTTTGTTCAGCATGTCGGCCGCGCAGACGCAGTTCTTCAACGCGCTGTTCATTGTCGCACTGGCGCCGGTCCTGTTGCTGGTCTGGTCGTGGCTGCGCAGGCGCGGGCTCGAACCGTCGATCCCGGTGAAATTCGCGATCGGGATCGTTGGCGTCGGGGCCGGGTTTCTGTTTCTGGTCTGGGGCACGACATTTGCCGATGCCACGTTCAAGGTTTCGGTGTGGTGGCTGGCCGGGATGTATCTGATCCAGACTCTGGCCGAATTGTGCATTTCGCCCGTCGGGCTCAGCATGATTACCAAGCTGTCGCTGGCGCGCATCGTCGCATTGATGATGGGCGTGTGGTATCTGTCGATCGCGGTTGCCGAATATGTCGGGGGTGTGATCGCCCAGATTGCCAGTGTCGACACGGTCGGCGGCGAAGTCACCAATCCAAAGCTCAGCCTCGATACTTATGTTCATGTGTTTACCGTGATCGGCTGGGTGTCGGTGGCGATCGGGGTTGTACTCCTGCTGTTGGCATGGCCGATCCGGCGCCTGATGCACGGGGTTACCTGATCGGCGGGGCAGGCTCTGGCCCGACTGATATGCGCGGCTGGCGTACCGCAACTGCGCTTTGTACCTACCGGGTTGGACCAAACTGGGTTCGAAGTCATTTGAACACCGGTTTACGAGCTTCAAAACACCGCAGAGGACGTTTGCCGCGCTGTCTGTCGCGAAAGGTAGTTGAATACAGAAATGTCGCAAGGTTTGCTCATTTTGGCGCTGGCGATTGCCGCATTTATCGGCAGCCACTTTCTACTTTCGCACACGTTGCGCCGCTGGGCCGTCGCTGAATTTGGTCTGAAGGGATTCCGGATGGTCTACTCGGTGGTCGCCATGGCGCTGCTCATGGTCATTCTGGTGGCCTATCATCTGTCCCCGAGCGGACCGACGCTATGGTCGCCGGATGACTTGACGCTGCAAGTGGTGTTCTGTGTGGTCGGATATTTTGCGGTGGCGCTGTTCGTGGCATCGCTGTTTGGCAATCCCGGGCTAGTCGGCGCCAATCTCAACGGGCTATCGACCCGGCAGCCAGAGGGCGTTTACCGGATTACCCGCCACCCGATGATGTTTGGGATCGCCATCTGGTGCATCGTTCAGGTGATTCTGCTACCATCGGCGCGCAATATGATCAGCTGCGGCGGGTTCGCCGTGCTGGCGCTGGCCGGCGCCCGGCTTCAGGACGCCAAGAACTCCGCGCTGTCGGGTCGTGAATGGAGCCTGTGGGTTACCCGCACGCCGTTTTGGCCGGATGTCCGCCGCATTGGCGGCTTGGGCATGTTCTGGCTGGGGGCGGTGATTCCGTGGCTGATGGTCACCTGGCTGGAAACGCGGGTGACCTTTGTCCCCGTCGGGATGTGGTATTTCTTTCCAGATTTGCCGTATTGAGCGCTCAGTTCAGGCACTAGGCGCGCGCTTCTTGCACCCCGGCGCTGTTGTGGCGCAACGCTTTCAGCACGGTATCGACGATGTGCGGCGCGGTCAGGCCTGCCTCGTCGTATTGCCGGT
>JAYTHT010000529.1:0-9797 GCA_043732365.1 Novosphingobium sp.
AGCTGGGCGAGATCAGCACCTGACACTTTCACCCCGATCGGGCTCTTGATACCGGTCGCCAGCATATCGACACGGTTGCGGATCGGCGGCACCCAGACATTGGCCAGGCCGGGCAGCTTTACCGTGCGATCCAGCTCGTCGATCAGCTTATCGGGCGTCATGCCCGGGCGCCACTGGTCTTGTGGCTTGAAGCGGATCGTCGTCTCGAACATTTCCATCGGTGCGGGATCGGTCGCGGTCTCGGCGCGGCCTGCTTTGCCGAACACGCTTTCGACTTCGGGCACGGTCTTGATCAGCCGGTCGGTCTGCTGCAGCAGTTCGGACGCCTTGGCCGCCGACAGTCCAGGCAGCGTTGAAGGCATATAAAGCAGATCGCCCTCGTTCAGCGTGGGCATGAATTCGCCGCCAAGCCTGAATAGCGGCCAGGCAGCGGTGGCAAACAGCAGCGCTGCGATCAGCAGCACTGTCCTGGGCCGTCGCATGGTCCAGTTGAGCGCGGGACGGTAAAGGTGGGTCAGCCAGCGATTGACTGGATTGGACTGTTCGGGCGGGATCTTGCCGCGAATGAGAAAGCCCATCAGGACCGGCACCAGTGTTACCGACAGGATCGCTGCCGATGCCATCGCATATGTCTTGGTGAAAGCGAGCGGCGCAAACATCCGGCCTTCCTGCGCTTCCAGCGTGAACACCGGAATGAACGACAGTGTGATGATTAGCAGGCTGTAGAACAAGGCCGGGCCGACTTCGGCGGCGGCCTCGGTCACGACGGTCCAACGCATTTCGCCCTCAAGCGGCTGATCGGGGTAATCGTGCGCCCAATGCTCGATTTTCTTGTGGGCGTTTTCGATCATGACGACTGCCGCATCGACCATCGCGCCGATGGCGATGGCAATTCCGCCCAGCGACATGATGTTGGCATTCACCCCCTGGAACCGCATGACGATGAAGGCGCACAGCACCCCGATCGGCAGGGTTATGATCGCCACCAGCGCCGAACGGACGTGCCAAAGGAACAAGGCGCAGATCAAACCGACGACGATGAACTCTTCGATCAGTTTGTCGGTGAGATTGTCGACTGCACGATCGATAAGCTGCGAGCGGTCATAGACGGTCACCAGTTCGACACCTGGCGGCAGGCCGGCCTTGAGCGTGACCAGCTTGTCCTTGACCGCAGCGATGGTTTCACGCGCGTTCTTTCCCGACCGCAGGATCACGACACCGCCTGCGACCTCACCCTCACCATTGAGTTCGGCAATACCGCGCCGCATCTCGGGCCCGATCTGGATGGTCGCGACATTGCCCAGCGTTATCGGCACGCCGCCGGTTGCCGCGCGCAAGGGAATGGCCCGAAAATCATCGAGCGTCTTCAGATAGCCCGAGGCGCGTACCATATATTCGGCCTCACCCATCTCCAGGACCGAACCGCCAGCTTCCTGATTGGCTTTTTGAATGGCATCGACTGCCTGCGCGTGGGTGACGCCATAAGCCGCCAGCTTCACCGGATCGAGCACCACCTGGTATTGCTTGACCATGCCGCCGATGCTGGCGACCTCTGCCACACCCGGAACGGTTTTCAGTTCATAGCGCAGGAACCAGTCCTGCAACGAGCGCAGTTGCGACAGATCGTGCTGTCCGGTCTTGTCGATGAGCGCATATTCATACACCCACCCCACCCCGGTCGCATCGGGGCCGAGCGCGCTGCGGGCGCTTGACGGCAAGCGTCCCTGCGCCTGGTTGAGATATTCGAGCACGCGGCTTCGCGCCCAGTACAAGTCGGTGCCGTCCTCGAAAATCACATAGACAAAGCTGTCGCCAAAGAAGGAATAGCCGCGCACTGTCTTTGCGCCAGGCACCGACAGCATGGTGGTGGTCAGCGGATACGTGACCTGGTTCTCGACGATCTGCGGCGCCTGCCCCGGGTAGGATGTGCGGATCACCACCTGCACGTCGGACAAGTCGGGCAGCGCGTCGATTGGCGTTGCGCGCACCGCCCAGATGCCGACGCCGACCAGCGCCAGCACGCCGATCAGGACGAAGTAGCGGTTGCGGACCGACCAGCGGATCAGTTGCGCGATCACTGACCGGCGACCTTTGCCATACGCCGCAACGTCGGGCCCGCAGGCGGTTGGTCGAACCCGAAGCGGACGCGATCGCCCTTCTTGAGGCCCCGCGCGATGGTCGTGTCGGGCAATGCGAAACTCATCGTCATTGCCGGCCAGCCAAGTGCAACCACTGGCTCGTGGCTGAGCGTGACCGATGTGGCCGTGATTTGCTCGATTGTACCCGTGGTCTCATAAAGCCTGGGCGTGGCAGCATGCTTCATGGTGGCTGGCGACGCAGCATTCTCGATCGGCCGTGCCTTGAGACCTGATAGACTGGCTTCGGAATCAACCAGGAACTGGCCCGACGCAACGACTATCTCCCTTTCGCCAAGACCGGCGAGAATTTCGGTGTTTCCGCCCGCCTCTCGCCCGGTCTGGACTTCGACAGGTTGAAAGCGGCCCTTGTCGCGCGCCAGCATCACCAGTGTACGCTTGCCAGTACGGATCAGCGCTTCGGACGGAATCAGCAGCGCCGGTTGCGCACTTCCCCCGAACGACACGGTGGCAAACATCCCTGGCCGCAGCCGTCCGCCACGATTGAGCAATTCAATCCGGACAATCAGGGTGTGGCTATCCGTACGGGTTTCCGGGAGGATCGCCGAGACCCGGCCCGACAAGGTTTCGCCAGGGTATGCGGCAAACGTTGCCTGCACAGTTTGCCCGGGTTTGAGCGGGCCAGCCATGGCTTCGGGAACGGCGGCATTGAGCCAGACTGTGCCAAGGCCATTGACTTGGGCCAGCGTCTGGCCAGCCGTCATCGTCATACCCGCTCGCACATCCAGTGTCTTGAGCACGCCGCCCGTGGGTGTGGCAATCGTTACGACGTTGTGCGGTCGGCCGGTCCGTTCGACCGACGCGATGGTGCCTGCCGGCATGCCCAGCAGCACCAGGCGCTGCCGTGCCGCCTGTATCAACGCAGTGTTTCCACTGCGGCGTACAGCCAGAAACTCGGCCTGCGCACCGCCCCATTCGGGGACAAGCAAGTCGGCCAATGGGGCTCCGGCGCCGATCACATCGCCCGGAGCACTACCATAGACGCGGGTCACGAACCCGGCGGCGCGTGTCTGGACGATCGCGACATCGCGCTCGTTGAAGTCGATCGTGCCGGTGGCTGTCAGGTTGCTTGTCAGTTCGCCACGCCGGACCGCCACTGTGCGCATGCCGAGCGTTTGCGACGTCGCTGGATCAATGCGGACGCCCGGAAGTTGTACTCCCGCCTCGGCTCCATTCCCGCCTTGCTCGGGATATTTGGGGACAAGCTGCATATCCATGAACGGCGATTTGCCCGGCTTGTCAAAATGCTGCGAGGGCGCCATCGGGTCGTACCAGTAGAGCGGTTTGCGAACTGCATCGGCGCCTCTGGCTGCGGGCGATGCATTACTCGCATGGTCTGTCCAATGGGCAACGCTATAACCGCCGGCCCCGGCGGCAAGGGCAATGGCAAGACCGGCGATGGCCAGACTTGTGGTGGTGGGGCGTGGGCGGATCGGCTGCGCGGCTTCAGTCATTGGTCGTCGCTCCGATAAGTGAGAGTCAGCCGCGCACCATCGGCGGCAAACTGCGCTTCGCGGTCAAGTGTGGTGAGGGTGGCATCGGTCAGCGCGGCGTAGGCATCGGCAATATCGATGAGGCTGGCACGCCCTGCGCCGTAGCTGGCCGTTTCCAGACTGACGCGCTGTTCGGCCAGCGGTTGCAGCGTGTCGCGTGTCCGCAGCCATTGTTCATGGTGCATCACATGATCGGCGAGATCAGCATCCAGGTCGTCAGCCAGGGCGCGCCTTACCGCTTCGCGTTCGGCGACCACGCGTCCGGCGTTGGCTGTTGCCGCGCCGATCTCGGCAGTCTGGCGATGCCGGGTAAACATTGGCAAGCCGATCGTCACGCCGGCGGAGACGTAATCGCCAAAGCGGGGATCACGGCGCTGGTAGGTCAGGTTCACGCCGAAGTCCGAGCGCCGACCGGCGTCAGCCACCTGTAGATCGGCATCGGCCTGGCCTTCCTGGGCATCGAACATCCGGATCGAGGGGTGGCGATCGAGGCCTGCGCGCAATTGGTCAGGTTCGATGGCAAACTGGGGCATTGACCCGGCGATCTCAGGGGCGGGATCGCCCGTCCAGCGGATCAGCGCCGCGCGCGCGCGCGCCAGTTCCGCGACCAGCACGGTGCGGCGATCCTGCATTGCGGCAACCGCCTGTTGACCGGCAAGCGTCTGCGCGGGCCTGGCATTGCCAGAGGCAACCGCGCCGGATGTTGTTCCAACCACGCGCTCAAGGCGCGCGAGCACCTCATCGAGCGCGGCAAGCCGACGTCCGCCATAAGCCAGATTGATCCAGGCCAGCGCAGTGCTGACTGCGACGTTGCGCTCTTCGACTGCTGTATCGGCCACGGCCACGGCGATATTGCTGTCGGCGCGTGCCTGCCGCGCATGGCGCTTGGCAAGATTGGGAATGTCTTGCGAAACGCCCACCCGCGCCATTGCAAAGTTGTCCTGCGCCGGTGCGAACGCAAGCGGCCCCGAGATCGGGAAGCTGTCGAAGCCGACCGCCAGTGTCGGATCGGGAAGCGCACCTGCAGCCCCGCGCGCAGATCGTGCGACTTCGACACCAAGCGTTCTCGCGCGGATTGACGGCGCATCGTGTTGCGCTCGGCTGAGCGCGGCATCAAACGTCAACGGGTCGGCCAGGGCGATGCCCGGGAACAGCGCCAGCAGAGACGCATAATGTATCAATCGCATGGAAATCTCCTGATCGAGCGATCAGGCTGGTGCAGTTCGGCATATTGGAGGCGCCGCGATGCAGGCGGAGCGGCGGCACCACTCAACGGACATCACAGGCCTGACTGCCGCGATAAACCAGACCAGCCAGGATCTGATCCTAGCTGGCGGTCTCGCGAGGGACGAAAACGGGCGCTTTAGTGAGTGCAGGGGTGCTAACCGCAGCAATAGCGGTGAAAATCCGAAACGTCGTCATGACATCAGTCCTTTGGAAAACAATCGGAGAGGCCAAGTTGCGGACAGATTTCCCAGCTCACATTTTGCGCGAGAATTCAGTCGGCCCTATGACCGCGTACGATCAGCCAAGGCGTGTCGGTGGCTCCGGTTCAGGGCTAAGTTCGCTGCCACGCAGGACAGCGGCTCTGGGCCAGAAGGCCACCATCTTTGCAGGTGCAAGCGATGACGGCATGCTGGGTGCATCACCCAGCATGATTGGCACAACACAACCCATCGCAGCAATGCAGTCGAGCGTTATGCCGTTGCAGGGTTTGCGTACAGGCGACTGTTGCTGTGCCATCATCTTCATGCAATCGGCGCTCATGCCTGACATTGCTACCGGTGCCGATGCCGGCGATGAAATCGACGCATAAGCCATTTCCTGGCTGAACAAGCCTAGCAAGGCTCCCAGAAGGAGAAGGAGATGACGTGCTTTGGTCACTGCGCTTGCACGTTAACCGCCGGGAGCCCGTGCAGCAACACGCAATCCCTCTCCGCCGCCTTTGGTGAGCCATGAACTTATGCTCGCAATCTTGTGGTTGCCGCACAGCACCAGCCGATCCAGCGATTGTGGCGCGATGTCACGGTCGGCGCCAATCATGCCAGCTTTGACGTGCCAGCGATCTACTGCATGTCCGGCCAACTGTTGTTGGGCCTGCCACCGGTCGGCGCGCATTGATCACGTGAAATAACCTGCCCGGCGAAGATCCGCCGGGCGGTTTTGAAGTTACCCGGCCCCTGCACCGCCCAAGTCGAGCGCGATATCCACGATCATGTCCTCCTGGCCACCGACCATCTTGCGGCGACCGGCTTCGGAAAGGATGGCGCGAGTATCGACGCCGTAATCCTTGCCAGCTTTTTCGGCGTGTCGCAGAAAGCTGGAATAGACCCCGGCATACCCGAGCGTCAGCGTTTCGCGATCGACCTGCACCGGTCGATCCTGCAAGGGGCGTAAAAGATCGTCGGCCGCATCCATCAGCGCGTAAAGATCGCAACCGTGGTTCCAGCCCATGCGGGCCGCCGCCGCGATGAACACTTCGAGCGGCGCGTTGCCCGCGCCCGCGCCCATCCCGGCCAAGCTGGCATCGACGCGCACCGCGCCGTTTTCAACGGCAACAATCGAATTGGCGACGCCCAGGCTCAGGTTGTGGTGCGCGTGGACCCCGCGTTGCGTCTCGGGCCGGAGCACGCGGTCATAGGCCTGCAACCGCGCGGCATATTCGCGCATGTTCATCGCCCCGGCGCTGTCGGTGACATAGACGCAGTGCGCGCCATAGCTTTCCATCAGCACGGCCTGCTGCGCCAGCGCTTCGGGGCTGGTCATGTGGCTCATCATCAGGAACCCCGAAACGTCCATGCCGAGCCCGCGCGCCGCCTCGATATGCTGTCTGGAAACGTCCGCCTCGGTGCAATGGGTAGCGATCCGCACCGATCGCACGCCAAGATCGTGGGCGTGTTTCAGGTCGTGGACGGTGCCGATGCCGGGCAGCAACAGCGTCGTCAACACGCTGTGTTCCAGCACTTCGGCCACCGCGCCGATCCAGTCCCAATCGGTATGCGCGCCAAAGCCATAGTTGAATGACGAGCCCTGCAATCCGTCGCCATGCGCGACCTCGATCGCATCGACCTTGGCGGCATCGAGCGCCTTGGCAATCGTGCGCACATGATCGAGCCCATACTGGTGGCGGATCGCATGCATCCCGTCGCGCAAAGTAACATCCTGAATATACAGTTTCTGCGTGGTCGGGTCAAAGCTCATGCGGGTTCTCCGATACAGTGCCGCAGCGCGATTTTCTCGGCCGTGTGCATGGCCGCCGAAGTTATGATGTCGAGATTGCCGGCATACGCGGGCAAGTAATGCGCTGCGCCTTCAACTTCGAGGAACACGGTGACCTTGAGGCCCGTAAACGATCCGCCCATTTCGGGAATGCGCAGCGGCTGATTGCCGCCGATGCTTTCGAACTGCACCGCCTGTTTAAGTCGGTAGCCCGGGACATAAATCTGCACTTGCGCCACCATCGCCTCGATCGAAGCGCGAATGGTGTTACGGTCGGCGTCGTCGCACAGGCAATAGACGGTGTCGCGCATGATCAGCGGCGGTTCGGCAGGGTTGAGCACGATGATCGCCTTGCCCCGCGTGGCCCCGCCGACGGTGACAATGGCATGGCTGGTTGTTTCGGTAAATTCGTCGATATTGGCGCGGGTCCCGGGGCCGGCACTTTTCGAAGCGATCGAAGCGACGATTTCGCCATAATGCACTTTGGCCACGCGATTGACCGCAGCGACAATCGGGATCGTCGCCTGTCCGCCGCAAGTCACCATATTGACATTACGCGCATCGAGATTGGCATCGCCGTTGACCGAAGGGATCGTATAAGGTCCGATCGCCGCCGGGGTCAGGTCGATCACCCGTTTGCCATGACGTTGCAGTACGTCGTTGTTGCGCGTGTGCGCGCCCGCGCTGGTGGCGTCGAACACGATCGTGATGTCCGCAAATTCGGTCATCGCAACCAACCCGTCGATACCATGATGGGTGGTCGCAACGCCCATCCGCGCGGCTCGCACCAGACCGTCGGAGGCGGGGTCGATGCCGACCATCACACACATCTCGAGGACATTGGACAAACGTTTGATCTTGATCATCAGGTCGGTACCGATGTTACCCGAACCAATGATGGCAACTTTGGTCTTTGCCATGTCAGGCCCTTCCCTATGTGGGGCGGCACTTGCCGAATGTGCGGCATCGCGTTGCGCCTGCCCGTGCAACATGCAGCCGGTTTATGGCGCTGCCACGGTTTGCACCAGCCGCTCCATGGGCTAGGTTCCCGGCATATGAGAAGCGGCACCCCCACCCTGTCCGCGACGCACCGCACATTCGTCATGCTTGAAGCGGTCATTGCCGACCGTGGTGCCAATTCGGTGTCGGTTCTGGCGCGGACCATCGGTTGCCCGGTCGCGACCGCGCACAGGCAAATCGCAACCCTGGTTGCCGACGGATATCTTGCGAGCGTGGGCCGGGGCCGCCACGTCGCGGGATCGCGCCTCAGGCGCCTGCTGACGCTGGTCGACGACAAGCAGATGATCGCCAATGTCGCGGCAGCGCCGCTGCATCGTATGGCCGCAAAACTGGGGGCCGTGGCGCAGCTCGGTACGTTCGAAAACGACATGGTCACGTATCGCATCAAGACCGGTGAAGGGGCCGGTGCGCTGTTCACTAGGGTCGACATGCAACTGGAGGCTTATTGTTCGGGCATCGGCAAAGTCCTGCTGGCGCACTTGCAAGCGCCCGAACGCGAAGCGTATCTGGCAAGCGGCCCGTTCGTCGCGCTGACGCCGAACACCATCACCGATCCCGCCGCGCTGGCGCACGAACTGCAATGCATCGCGAAACAGGGCTATGCCGAGGATCACGGTGAGATCGACCCCGACTTGCGATGCACCGCGGTACCCATCGCCAGTCCCGATGGGAGGGTGCTCGCCGCAATTTCACTCTCGCGCATGGTTTCGGGGACCGAGGGCTATGCTGCCCCGCCCAGCCTGCTGGCGGCGTTGCGGGATACGGCCCGGGCGATCGAACACGCCTGTTCCGCATTCGGCGCAGCGACCAAATAATGGGCACCGGCTATTTTTAGTCGATGGATGCGCCGATCTGGCCGACCAGCTTGGGCAGCTTTCCACCGCACCCGCCCGCGCCACAACCCCGAGTTTGCACGCCGAAAATACCACGCGGCGCGCAGAGTTGGCGGACCACGATGCCGCTTTGAGTTCTTGCACCACAAGTGAAGGCAATGGCGCCAGCATGAACAATTCCCAAGGCCGTTGGCTAGACAGCGGAAGGCAAGCACGGCACCGTTATCCCGCAGGGCGCAGCTTGCCGGAGGCGAGCAATTCTTCTGCGGCGATCCGTTCCAGAGAAACCACGATCTCTGCTGAAAAGCCAAGCTCGAAACCGGCCTTTTCCGCTGCGCCAAGCAAGCGTGGGTCACGCCCGGAAATAGATCCGAAAATCACCAGTGCTTCAAGGTAATACCCGCAGGCGCTCGCGTGATAATGATCGGTCGCCCACAGATCGATCTGGCCGGACCCGATGCCATCGTACGGGTTCGGGTCCGCAACGCCTTCTTCCATGGCCCGGCTCCAGGCTTGTCCGACGGGGATGGCACCTTCGATTTCGGGGTCAGTCTGGATCGCAAGCGCGTTCGCGGCGGCGATGTCTCCGACCATTGCCGAGACCGACTTGCCATACCAGTGACCAGACGCCTGATAAGTCTGATCGGCGCGCGACCACGACGTGACCAGATCGACCCTGACGCACGGGTTTGCGTGTTTGAACATTGCGGCGAGCCGGACAGCTGCTTCGACATGTCCGGACGGATCGCCTGGGTTCTCCCTGCTGAGCGTGCTGTAGCCTTGCAGAAGCACAACGTCCCACCGCCCCGCCAGTTTGCCGCGCTTGTTATCCAAATGAAACCGCAAGTCCGCGCCCGGTGACGTTTCCAGGCTAATTTGCCAGTGCGCCCCTGCCTCGTTTGCGAAAACTGCCACCAGCGCCGGCACGCCGCCGATCCCTTCGCCATTGAGATCAGTGACAAGGTCGGGCCGGTAAGCCCGGACCGGCGACATCGCGCCAAACGTGAAACTGTTACCGACAAACAGAATAGTCTCGGCCCTGGCGGCACCGGGCGCGGACACTGCCGCACCGAGTG
>JAYTHT010000530.1:0-2961 GCA_043732365.1 Novosphingobium sp.
ATCGACAAATCCTGAAACAACAGGATCGCAAACGCGCGTTCACCAAATCGCGTCTTCATGCGACCCGATGATTGCAGCATCGGCAGGACTTGCGCGGTCGACGACAGCGCCAGGGGCAGGCCCAGCGCCAGCGCGGCGGCACCGGAAAACCCGGTTGCGAAATGGAGCACGGCGGCGAGCACCAGGCCACAACCGGCGACTTGTAACAGCCCCATCAGGAAAATATCGCGCCGCATCCGCCACAGTCGCGCTGGTTCCAGTTCCAGCCCCACGAGAAACAGCAGTAAGGTTATGCCCAGTTCGGCAATGCCCATTTTCTGCTCGGCTTCGCCCACCAGATGCAGGCATTGCGGCCCGACCACCACGCCCGCAAGCAAATAGCCCAGCGTCGCCCCCAGGCCGAGCCGGCGAAACACCAGCACAAAGCCGAGCGCAAAGCCGAGCAGCAGGAATCCGTCGTGCAACAGGGGAGGCGTATCGCTGGCGTGCAGGGGCTGGCTCCGGATCGGGGGGGCGGTCGCAACAAGGTCTTGGCGTATGATGCCGTTGTCGATGCGCATGCCGATGGCGTCAAGCAATGAACAAAGCCCGCCTGACCGCAAAGCTATTGACATCATTGTAGGCAAGGAGGCATTTCGCCAAGACCGGCATCAAGCGCGGGCCAAAATTGAACGGAGATCATGATGTCTGTTGCAGGAACGTATGAGGTCGTCACCAAGACGCCGATGGGCGATCAGAAATCGACTCTGACTATCAATGTCAGCGGCAACGCCTTTACCGGCAGCAACAACGGCCCGATGGGTGCGATCGACATTCCCGATGGCAGCGTTGACGGTGACACGATCAGCTGGTCGAGCCAGATCACCACCCCGATGCCGATGAAGCTCGATTGCAAGGCCACAGTGGATGGCGATACGATTTCGGGCACCGTGACCGCCGGCATGTTCGGCAGCTTTCCAATGAACGGCAGCCGGATCAGTTAACGCGCGACAGGACGCCTGGTTCGCAATGTCTGACTCGAAACTCGCTTTTGCGCGAGTTTCGAGTCAGACACTCAGGCGCCCTTTTTGAATTGTTTTATAACGCCCGAAAAGTTCAGTACCGGGTGGTCGTTGGCGGTGATCATGCCGCGCGCAATAATCAGGCTGCGCCCGCCGCCGGTGCGTTCGCCGCGACCGATCAGCAATTGGCCCGCCTGCGCCGGGGCCAGAAATTCGCTGTTCATCGTCACGGTGACGCCGTTGACTTCGTCGCCTTGCGAGGAGCCCAGCATGAACAGGCTGAAATCGGCGAATGTCATCAACGCGCCACCGTGGATCATGCCGTGCCCGTTGCAATTGTTGGGGCCGGGCCGAAACCCGGTGATAATCCCGCTCCCGTTACCAATCCCGCTGCTGTCACGCGCGACATAAAACGGTCCGGTTGCCTCTTCAAACGGATCGATTCCGGCCCACTGATACCAGCCGGTCCATTCACCCGTTGCGATTTGCCGCAAGTTGCCGGTGAAGGGCGGCCCGGATTGCAGCGCGATATCCGATGCAAATGGTGCGGCTGGCTGGGTCAAACAAAACTCTTTCGGCTGGGAATGAAACGGTGGGGTTGGCCGTTGGCGAACCCGACCACCGCCGTCAAGCTGTGTCGCCATGCGAATGCGATGGGTAATAACTTCCTATAACGGGGTCAAACGTGGGTCTGTGATACCAATTGATGCAAATGTTTGACGAATGCCGGTCTGAAACGCCAAATAAGTTGTTCCGTTTGGATGGTCATTGGCTGTAGGAAACCCGCGCAGCTGGCTCCCTCGCCAGACCATGTCCGTGCGTCATGTGTGCCTGACCCGCATGGGCACATTGCCAATTGGCAGATCGTGGCAGATCGGGGGCTCTGTACGCTGGCCCTGGTTGTGCCCATGATGTCTGTGCCCATGGAGGTTTGTCCTGTCGAGTTTCAACGCTGAAGACCACTCCGGCCTCGATCATATCGGAACAGACCCGCATGGCACGCGACGTCGCCCGCGTTGGCTGGCTTACGTCCTGGTCATCGCGGCGATTGTTCTGGTTGCGCTTGGCGCGCGCTGGTTCGCCGCGGTTGGCGTGACCAAGAATTCAAAGGCGGGCCGCCCGGCGGCGGCGGTCGCGGTGGCAACGGTCGTGCTTGCCGATATGCCCGAAACGCTAAACGCGATTGGCACCGTCACGCCGCTGGATACAGCGACCGTGCAGACGCAATTGGCAGGCAATGTCATGGCCATCCTGTTCAAGGAAGGTCAAATGGTAACGCAAGGCCAGCCGATCGTGCAGATTGATCCGCGCCCATATGCGCTGGCGCTGCAACAGGCGCAGGGCACGCTGGCGCGCGATAGTGCAACGCTGGCGATGGCCCAGCTTGACCTGCGACGCTATGAAACGCTGTCGGCGCAAGATTCGATCGCACGCCAGACGATGGAAGACGAGCGTGGTACAGTTGCCCAGTTGCAGGGCACCGTGACCACTGATCGTGCCGCGGTCGGCTCGGCCCGGCTCAATTTGCAATACACGACTATCAAGGCGCCGTTCACGGGCCGGATCGGCCTGAAACAAGTGACCGTGGGCAACTATGTCACGCCCGGGTCCACCACCGGCGTGGCGATCATAACGCGGATCGATCCGATCGACGTTGAATTTGCGGTGCCCCAGGCGATGCTCGCCGATGTGCAGCGCAAAGTCGGCAATGGCGCGGGCCTGCCCGTCACCGTGCTCGATCAGGACAACCGGACCGTGCTGGCCAATGGCACGTTTTCGACTTTTGACAATCAGATCGCCACCGCGACCGGTACCGTCAATGCCAAGGCGCGCGTGGCCAATCCGGTCGTGACGGCCAAGGACGGCAATACTTCGCCCACGCTGTTTCCCAACCAGTTTGTCAATGCGACCATGCTCGTCGACACATTACGCCAGGTGCCGGTCGTCCCCGTTTCGGCGC
>JAYTHT010000531.1:0-2961 GCA_043732365.1 Novosphingobium sp.
CTGGCGCGGCCCGAAGGGGCCGAAGGCATGCCCGATGTGATTATCCCTCGCAAATGCGTGGGCGAATTGCGCAAATTGCTCGACGATGTGCTCGATAGCAACGTCCTGATCGAACTGTCCGCCAGCAAAGTGCGCTTTACGCTCGGCGGCGAATACGGCGTGGTGCTGACCAGCAAGCTGATCGACGGCACCTTTCCCGATTACAGCCGGGTCATCCCGACCGGCAATGACAAGCTGTTGCGGATCGATCCACGCGCCTTTTTCGAAGGGGTTGATCGCGTCGCAACGATTGCCACCGAAAAGACTCGTGCGGTCAAAATGGCGCTCGACAACGATCGCGTTACGCTGTCGGTCACAAGCCCCGACAACGGCACCGCCGCCGAGGAAGTATCGGCAGATTACCATGCGGCCGGGTTTGAAATCGGGTTCAACGCCAATTACCTGAAAGATATTCTCAGCCAGATCGATGGCGATGTTGTTGAACTGCATCTGGCCGACGCGAGCGCGCCAACGCTGATCCGCAAGGATGAAAAATCGCCTGCGTTGTATGTCCTGATGCCAATGCGGGTCTGAACCCGGCGGGACGTTCGATGCGCCGGGATCAGAGTCTGGCTTAATTCCGCGCGGCGATCATGTCCCCGATCACGACGAACTTTTCGCGCGGGGCATCGCTGCGTGCGCGCCCGGTTTCTGCGGCTTCGATCCGTTTCCAGTCATCAAAACTGACCACGTCGAGCCCGCGCGCCTGCGCCAGGGCGTCAAACCCGGCACGATCTGCGCGCGGCGGCAATGCGCCGGCGGCCAAGTCCGCTGCGATGCGATCGATCACCGCATAACCGTCGGGCCGGTTGGTGCCGATTGTGCCCGAAGGCCCCCGCCGCGCCCAGCCAACACAATAAAGCCCCGGCTGGATAAACCCGTCGACATTGGCAAACCGTCCGGCGCGATCGTCAAACGGCACATCGGGAATGGGCGTGGTGCGATAGCCGATGCAGCTGATAAGCAGGGCCGCAGGGATGCGGCGAATGACCCCGGTGCCGATCGGCTGGCCATCGACAATGTTGGTTTGTTCGACATCGATCGCAGCGATTTTGCCATCCGGCCCCGCCACGATCGCATGCGGCGCGGCGCAAAATACGAAATCGATTGGAATGCGGCCCGCTTCGTCGCGCCCATAATTGTTGGAAAATGCCCGCAGATGCCCCACCGCTTTGCGTTCACCGGGATCGAGCGCGGCATCATCGGCAATCGGCGGCAAGTCGGCGGGATCGACCCGGGGGATCGCGCGGGTCAAATGGCCCAGTTCGCCCAATTCCTTTGGTGTCATCATGATCTGGTATGGCCCGCGTCGACCCAGAATGACAATCCGGTCGAGCGCGCTGTGCGCCAGACGGTCGAGCGCATGGCCAACGATATCGCTGCCCGCAAATTCGTCGCGGGTTTTGGCCAGGATGCGCGCGACATCCAGCGCGACATTGCCCATGCCGATGACGACCGCGGTGCCGCCCGACATGTCAGGATCAAGGTCCGAGAAATCGGGATCAAGGTCTGCGAAATCGGGATGGCCATTGTACCACCCGACGAATGCCGCGCTGCCAAACACGTTGCCTGCGTCACCGCCGGGCAACGCCAGCGGCCGGTCAATCGGCGCTCCGGTCGCCAGCACGACCGCGTCATAGCACCGGGCCAGATCGCCGATGGTGATGTCGCGGCCGATGTCGACATTGCCGCAAAACCGGACGTTGCCCGACAGCGCGGTCGTCTCATAGCGCCGTGACACAGCTTTGATCGACTGATGATCGGGCGCGACACCGCTGCGGATCAGGCCGTATGGGACTGGCAGGCGGTCAATGATGTCGATCCTGGCCGCATCGCCCCACAGTTTTTGCCCCGCCTCTGCCGCATAATATCCGGCAGGGCCTGATCCGACGATCGCAATTTCCGGCATGCATCTGTCCCGCTATGATTTGGGGCCATGCTAACGCGCACTCGGCGCTAGTCGAGGAATTCTTCGACGAGCTTTGCAAACCGTTCGGGATGGGTCAGCATGAACAAATGTCCGCCACCGTCGGACAGCTCGATCCGGCTGCCCGGGATCGCATTGTGCATGAAATGGGCGTTGGACACCGGGATCAACTGGTCTTCGTTGTCGGCCATGACCATCACCGGCATCGCCAACAGCGGCAGAAATGGTGCGCTGCTCCACCCGGCAAATGCGGCGATCTGATAGGTGTAGCCCAGCGGCGAAGGCGCGGTGGCCGCGTTGAGCGAAACCTGGCCTGCGCCGCCCCCGTTATAGACCGTGGCCAGATTGCGCCGCAGCGCCGCCTCGACCGTGTATTCCTGCGGCTCGAACATATGGCCGATCATCGCCTGATTGCCCGGCATCATCACATTGCCCGACGATGTTGATGCCAGGATCAGGCGCCGGATGCGCGCGCGGTGCTGAAACGCGAACTGTTGTGCAACCGCGCCGCCCCAGCTGATTCCCAGCACGTCGACCACATCGATAGCCAGGCGGTCAAACAGCGATGCCAGCGTTAGCGCGATTTGCGCGATCGTATACGGAAAGATCGGATCGGGCGATTTGCCGATACCCGGCATGTCGATGCTGATGAGATGGCGGTGTGGCATCTGGCGCGCCACCGGTCCGAGCATTTCCATGTTCATGCCGATGCCGCTGAGCAGGACCAGCGGGGTGCCGCCGGCTTGCGCGTGCCACTGCCCGATGCGCAAGCGCCGGCCGGCAACGCCGATCATGGTAAATGCGGCGCTACAGGCTTTTGAACTGGAAGTTGCATTGCTGGTCATGGCGCGCTGGAAGTACCCTTTGGGATTGCCGGGCCGAATTGGCCTGTGGGTCCGTCTAGCGCGCTGCGGACTGCATGGCCACCGGCTGCTTGATGTGCCGTTTCGGGACGATTACTCTGGGTCAGGCACCGCAATCGCGCGATTACGGGA
>JAYTHT010000532.1:0-2955 GCA_043732365.1 Novosphingobium sp.
CACGTGGCCAAATGGTGGGTGCCCGACGAAATCGCCTTTGTCGACGCATTGCCGCACACCGGCACCGGCAAAATCAGCAAGAAGGATTTGCGCGACATCTTCCGCGATTATTCCTGGCGCGCCTGAATTCCCCCGCTTTGGAAAGGATTTAGAAGAGGGATAGCTGCCCGGGCGGTCGGAACTGGCTGCAATCGAGAACTGCGCGGGTTTGCGGGATGCCGGCGCGTTCGCAGGCGATCCGAAAGCGGGTGCGGATCAGGTCGGCCCAGACGCCCTGGGGACGCATCCGGGTGAAGAATGCGGGGTCATAGTCTTTGCCGCTTCGCATCGATTGGATCGTGGCCATCACTTTGTCGGCGCGGTCGGGAAAATGCGTCTGCAGCCAGGCGCGAAACAACGGCGCGACTTCGTGCGGCAGGCGGATCATGATCCAGCTGGCCGAAACCGCACCGGCCGCGCCAGCGCGCATCAGGATCGTTTCGAGGTGGCTGTCGGTGATCGACGGGATGACCGGCGAAACATTGACCCCGACATGAACCCCGGCATCGGCCAATTGCGCGATCGCGGCCAGGCGTTTTTCGGGCGTTGACGCGCGCGGTTCGAGCGTGGCCGACAAGCGCGTGTCGAGCGACGTGACCGAGATCGACACCGCGACCAGATTGTCGCGTGCCATCGCGGCCAGCAAATCGATATCTTCGCACACGCGTGCCGATTTGGTGGTGATCGTCACCGGATGGCGCATTTCAGCGCACACTTCCAGCACTTGCCGGGTAAGCCGATAGTGGCGTTCGATCGGTTGGTACGGGTCAGTGTTGGTGCCCATCGCGATCGGTGCAGGCTTGTAAGTCCTGGCCGCCAGTTCATGCCGCAACAGGCGCGCGGCGTCAGGCTTGGCAAACAGCCGGGTTTCGAAATCGAGACCGGGAGACAGATCGTGATAAGCATGCGTGGGACGGGCAAAGCAGTATACGCAGCCGTGTTCGCACCCGTTGTAGCTGTTGATCGACCGGTCAAACGGCACATCTGGCGACGTGTTACGACTGATGATCGTTTTTGCCGACAACTCGGTAACCGTGGTTTTCAACCGCGCTGGACGACCGTCCACAACGTCCCGATCGTCCAGCCAATCGCCATCAGCCTCGCGCACCGGCAAGTTGAACCGCACGCTCGCGGTGTTGTTCGTCGCCCCCCTGCCGGTGAGTTTTGTCATCGGCAGGGTTAGAACATATAGTGAACATTATATCAAGGGCAGACGTGCCAATTCAGTTGGCAGGTTTGTCCTGTACCGCAACAGTCGGCACATTGACCGTCTGTTGTTTGGTGCCAACCACCAATTCCTTGGATTTGACCGAAACGCTGGGCAGTGAGCCGGGCGTCACATTGGCAGTCCAGAAACCGGTCGCAAACAACAACCCGATAATTACCGCCGCCAACACGATGATCGAGCCGAGCAACGTACCGCCGCGGCGTTTGCGTTCGACATAAGCGGGCCGATCTACATAAACCGTCTTTGGCTCATCGCGCAGTGCGGGGTCGCGAAAATCTGCCATGACGTTCTCCTGTGGTTGACAGGCAATAAAACTCATGGCGGGTCGTTATGTTCCATCTACCGCAAACAAGGCCGGCCCCACGCACAGGCATGGGGCCAGCATCGCAATCTCATGCGTCTTCGTGCTTATTCGTCGTCGTACAGGCCCCAACCGTCGGATTCGCCGTTGAAACCTTGCGCGAGGGTTTCAAGCCGGATTTCAATGTCGGTGATCGCGCCCGCAGTGGGGACGAGTTCGATCGTTACCGCGACTTCCCACGGATCGACTTCGTCTTCGGGTTCGAGCACGTCGGTGTCGACGCCATCGCCTGCGGCTGCCTTGGCAAACGCTTCGGCTTCGGCTTCGCTGGGGAATACATGGGCGAATTCAACTGCGCGGACCAGCGTCAGGTCCAGGCCGTCGGCTGCAAATTCTTTGAGATAGGCGGTGTTTTCTTCGAGCAGGGCCATGGGAGTTGCCTTAGAATTGGAAAAAAAGGAGATTTGCGCGCGAGGGTAGCGCACAATCTTGGCAAGTTCGTTACAAATGCCGCCACCAGTCTATTGTTCGTTTAGGCGCGGCATCAATTCGACGAAATTGCAGGGCCGGTTGCGGCTATCGAGCTGTTCGTCGAGGATCCGGTCCCACCCGTCCTTTACCGCACCGTTTGATCCGGGCAAGGCAAAGATATACGTGCCGCGCGAAACCACGGCGCAGGCGCGCGACTGGATCGCCGATGTGCCGATCGTTTCGTAACTGATCCAGCGGAACAGTTCGCCAAACCCGGGGATGTCGCGGGTCCTGATCCGGTCGAGCGCCTCAGGCGTAACGTCGCGGCCGGTCAAGCCGGTGCCGCCGGTGATAATCACCGCATCGATGCCGCGATCATCGACCCAATTGTTCAACCGCGCGGCAATGCGTAGTGCATCGTCCTTTTCAATCGCGCGGGTGACGAGCGTGTGGCCTTTGGTGCGGATGCGTTCGGCCAGAATATCGCCAGAAGTATCGTCATCCGCCCCGCGCGTGTCCGAAACGGTCAGCAGGGCAATGGCAATCGGCTTGAATTCGCGCGTCAGATCAATCGCCACGCGAGGCCAACCGCACATTTTCGGCGCCGCCAAGGCCCGGAAATTTGGGCCACATTCCCTGAACCAGCCCCAGCCGGCTTTCCGAAGGGCCGCCCGCCTGGCGTTCATACATCCAGTAATTACGCATCACCGCCGATACATAGCCGCGCGTTTCCCAATAGGGTATCGATTCCATCCATAGCAGCGGATCGCCGTGATCGTGGATCTGCGCATTCCAGCGATCGACCGGCATCGGCCCGGAGTTGTAGGCCGCAATGACTTTGGGCAGCAGGCCCTGGGTCGCCGGTTTGTCGCGCAACATCGCCAGATAGGCCTGACCAAACGCCAGATTGACATCA
>JAYTHT010000533.1:0-2941 GCA_043732365.1 Novosphingobium sp.
GCACCAGATCGCCCGTGACCAGGCCCGTGACCAGGCCCGTGGGCAGCGGGTCGCCAGCCGGGGTGGATAGCGCGAACGGCGCATTGGCCATGCGCGGCAGGTCGCCCTGCCCGATCTTGTGCGTGCGATGTTCGACGACTTGTTCGACCGGGACCATGCCGTCCCATACCGGAGGCAGATGCCGCAGCACGCTGCCATCGCGATCCCGCTGCGCGGCGCGTTCGGGCGAAACGGCGGACAGCGGCTCGGCCAGGCCGGGGAAATCGGCGAACAGGCAGTTGAAGCTGCGGTTTTCGGCATAAATCACGACGATCGTGTCGATATGGTGCGAAAGCGCGACATCAACAGACTTGTACCCAGGTTTTTCAACCGCCTTGTCCACAGGCGCAGCGTCAGCCGTTCCGGCAATCGCGGCACCGATGCCGAGCGCCAGACCGCCAAGAAAGTCGCGGCGATCCGTTTTCAGGCCGTCGTCGTCCTAGCTCATGCCACTGACCTTTCCACGCCCAGAACGCTTACGCTGTCAGGCGCCGCTCAATCGCATCCCAGATTGCGCCGCCGGTGTCGGTGCCGTCAAAGTTCTCGATCGCGACAATACCTGTGGGAGATGTCACGTTGATTTCAGTCAACCATTTGCCGCCGATCACATCGATCCCGACAAACACCAGCCCTTTGGCTTTCAGATCGGCGCCCATTGCGGCGCAGATTTCGGCCTCTCGATCGGTCAGCGCGCTCTTTTCGGCATAACCGCCGACCGCCAGGTTTGATCGGAATTCGCCCTCGCCCGGCTTGCGGTTGATAGCGCCCAGCACTTCGCCGTCGACCAGCACAATGCGTTTGTCGCCCTCGGCCACTTCGGGCAGGAACGTCTGCACCATGAACGGTTCGGGCCAGACCTGGCCAAACAGTTCGGCCAGCGCCGACAGATTGCTGCCATCCGCTTCTATCTTGAACACCGCTTTGCCGCCATTGCCGTGCAGCGGTTTGACCACGACTGCCCCGCCGCCATGCGCCTTTTGAAACGCGCGGACATCGGCCGCAGAGCGCGTGATCAGCGTTGGCGGCATGTACCGTGCGTAATCGAGCACATAGACTTTTTCGGGCGCATTGCGCACCGAACGGGGGTCATTGACCACCAGCGTTTCGCCCTCGAGCCGTTCGAGCAGATGCGTCGCGGTGATATAGCCCAGATCAAACGGCGGGTCCTGGCGCATCAGGATCACGTCGATATCGTGGCCCAGGTCGATCTTGCGCATCTCGCCCATCGTAAAGTGATCGCCCAGCGCGCGCTGAACGGTGATCGGCGCGGCCTGCGCGGTAATGCGCCCGGCCTCCCACGCCAGGGATCGGACGTCGTAAAACCATAGTTCGTGGCCGCGCGCCTGCGCCGACAGCATCAGGTGAAACGATGAATCCCCGGTAATATTGATCGTGGCAATAGGGTCCATCTGGACGGCGACGCGGGTCGGCATGCGTAAAAATTCCTGCGCTAAAGCATCGCAGCGGCGATGCGACAACAAAAGTCCAGAGCGCGCGACCTGCGTCAGATTTAACGCAGCGCGCTCTGATGCAGCCGTTTTTCTAGGGCTGCCAGACGTGCGTGATGTGGCGCGGCCAGTGCCATGGCGCAAGCAATATCACATCGATCCGCACGGTATCATCGGGCGCCGCCAATCGCGGTGCCAGGGCCTGCGCGACGCGCGCGGCACGGCGCAAGCGGCGTTCATCGATCGCCTGATCGAGCGCCTTTGCTTCGCGCCGCCATTTGACTTCGACAAAGACCAGCACCCGGCCCCGGCGCGCGATGATATCGACCTCTCCCACCCCGCGCCCCTGGCCAACCCGCACCTGGCGCTGGATGATGCGCCAGCCTTTGGCCATCAGGTACAGCGCCGCCAGCCGTTCACCGTGCTGGCCATTACGCTCCGCGCGGGACTTTCGGCGCTCACCGCGCATCGGATTGTAGCGCGAGCGCGCGAACATACATCTCCTTGCGGTCGATGCCGGTGGCGCGTGCCACCTCTTTTGCCGCCTTGGCGACCGGCAGCCGGGTCAGCGCGTCGCGCAGCGCGGCTTCGACCGCCGCATCATCCGGCTTGGGCGCCTCGCCCTGCGGGCCGGCCAGCACGACAATTTCGCCCCGAGGCGGATGTTCGCGGTAATGTGCGGCCAGGTCTGCGGCGCTACCCCGGCGGCATTCTTCAAACAGTTTGGTCAATTCGCGCGCCACTGCGATCTCGCGCCGGGGCAGCAGTTCGGCCATCGCATCGAGCGTGTCGGCCAGACGCGGCCCGGTGTCATAGAATACCAAAGTCGCCGGTATGCCCGCCAATTCGCGCAAGACATCGCCGCGCGCCTTGTCCTTGCCCGGCAGAAATCCGCCAAACAAAAACCGGTCGGTCGGCAATCCCGCCAAAGTCAGCGCGGTAATCAGCGCACTCGGCCCCGGCAGGCTGGTGACCATGATGCCCTCTGCCTGGGCTGCGCGGACCAGCCGATAGCCGGGGTCGGATATCAATGGTGTGCCCGCATCGGACACCAGCGCAACCGGTTCTGCACGCATCAGCGCGATCAGGGCGTCGCGCGATGCCGCATCGGCATGGTCGTCATACCGGCGCAACGGTTTGCGAATTCCCAGATGCGCCATCAGCTTGCCCGTGACGCGGGTGTCTTCGCACGCTATAACCGTAACGGCGCCCAAAACATCGATCGCGCGCCGGGTCATGTCTCCAAGATTGCCAATCGGGGTCGCAACAATATACAGCCCCGGTGGAAGTACTAGAATTTCAGGCGATTGGTCTTCGAAAGAAAGATTGTCCATCACACCAGCATGGACCGCCGCAGGGGAACGAGGCAAGCAGATGATCAGCCAGCGGGACAATAAACGTGAAAGCCCCACGGGCATTCGCACCTGGTTTTTAGGCCGGGTGCAGTTTTTACG
>JAYTHT010000534.1:0-2940 GCA_043732365.1 Novosphingobium sp.
CCGTATTCGTCGGCCTTTTTGGCGACCAGGCCCGCCGCGATCAGCACGCTGGGGTTCGAAGTGTTGGTACAACTGGTGATGGCCGCGATGACCACGTCGCCATCGCCGATGTCATAGGCTTTGCCTTCGACTGCAACGCGTGTCTGCGCCTTTTTGTACACTTCGGTCAGGTCTTTGTTGAACACGTCATCGACTTCGGGCAGCGTCACTTTGTCTTGCGGCCGCTTTGGCCCGGCGAGCGAAGGTACCACGGTCGACAGGTCGAGTTGCAGCGTTGACGAAAAGATCGGCTCGATCGCGGGGTTGATCCAGAAACCCTGTTCTTTGGCATATGCCTCGACAAGCGCGATCTGCTCTTCTTCACGGCCGGTCAGGCGCAGATAATCGAGCGTTTTGTCATCGATGCCGAAAAAACCGCAGGTCGCGCCATATTCGGGCGCCATATTGGCCAGCGTCGCGCGATCGGCGAGCGACAACCCGGCCAGGCCCGGACCAAAATATTCCACAAACCGCCCGACGACACCGTGTTTGCGCAACAAATTGGTCGCGGTCAGCACGAGGTCGGTCGCGGTCACGCCTTCGTTCAATTCGCCGACGAATTTGAACCCGACCACTTCTGGTACCAGCATCGAAACCGGTTGGCCCAGCATGGCTGCCTCTGCCTCGATCCCGCCGACGCCCCAACCGAGCACGCCCAGGCCATTGACCATCGTGGTGTGGCTGTCGGTGCCCACACAAGTGTCAGGATAGGCGATTGTCACGCCGTTCTGATCGGTGCTGGTCCACACCGTTTGCGCGATGTTTTCCAGATTGACCTGGTGGCAGATGCCGGTGCCGGGGGGCACGGCGTAGAAATTGTTCAGGCTTTTCGATCCCCATTTGAGGAAGTCATAGCGTTCAAGATTGCGGTGGTATTCGATTTCGACGTTGTGTTCGAACGCCTGCGGCGTGCCGAATTCGTCAACCATCACCGAATGGTCGATAACCAGGTTGACCGGCACCAGCGGGTTGATCTTGGTGGTATCTCCGCCCAGTTTGGCCAGCGCGTCGCGCATCGCGGCCAGATCGACCACGCACGGCACGCCGGTGAAATCCTGCAACAGCACACGCGCCGGGCGGTACTGGATTTCGTTGGTCGATTCGACCGGGCTGTTCTGCCAGTCGATCAGGCCTTTGATATCATCGGTGGAAACCGTAAACCCGGCGTCTTCGAAACGCAGCAGGTTTTCCAGCAGCACTTTCATCGAGAAGGGCAGGCGCGAAATGTCGCCGAACTTTGCCGCCGCTTTGGCCAGCGAATAGTACGCGTACGATTTGCCGCCAACGGAAAGCGTACTGCGGGTACCGAGCGTATCGTGTCCAACTTGGGTCATGGCGATCGGAATCCCTGTGCACGTGCGCGTGAACGAAAACTGGCCATTCCTGTCGCCGTGGCCCGGTCCCATGATCCCGAGAAATCGGGGCACTTGCGCCGTTTAGCGCAAGCTGGGGCCGGAGCGCGAGATAGGAAACGACTTGCGAAGCGGATCGCGCGATGCGCGTTTGATCGGGCCACGTCAAGGCCGGGCATGCGCTAAAACTGCCCGTTTTGATGCGATTGGCGCGATTCCGTCAGGCGATCGCTGTGTACTGCAACGCGTTAGCAGCCATGCGCATTTGATGGCTCCACTCAGGCTGGATTGGGCTGCCCATGATCGCTGGGCACGGTGCGGGTGGCGATCGCCATCAGGCACCCACCGACGATCAGCGCCACCCCGCCCAATGTCCGCAACGTGACCGCTTCGCCAAACATCAGCCAGCCGACCAGCGCCGCCCAGATGAACGCGGTATATTCCAGCGGAACCAGCACTTGCGCCTCTGCCCGAGCATAAGCCCAACCGATCATCATCAGCGAAACGACCGCCAGCACCGCGCCCACGCCGATCAGCAGCAACAGCCCACCGTGCGGCACCGGCGCCAGCCACCACGCCCCCGGCGCGAACAGCAAAGTGATGAACAGATTCTGGAAAAACGCGATCTCGTCGGGCCCGGCCAGTTGCGCCTGGCGGCGTTGCACCACCAGGTTCGCGGCGTATAGCACCGCCGAAACCAGAATCGCGATCATGCCGTGTACCGCCGCCGGCGAATAATGGCCGCCGAAATTGCCCGCCGCGATCACTCCAACCCCGACGAGCGCCAGCACCGACCCGGCAAATGCGCGCCGCGCGATCCGCTCGCCCAAAAAAACCGCTGCCAGAAACAGCGCGATCAACGGCGCGATAAACGACAGCGCCATCGCCTCGGCCAGCGGCGTATGAATAGTACCCCAGAAAAACAGCCCGGCCATGACCCCGCACAGCGCCGCACGCCCGAGATGCAGCCCCAGGATATGCGGCGCCGGGCACCAGCCGCCGCCATTTCGCCGCCGCATTGTCAGCCACACCGGGGTCATCAGCCCCAGGCCAAAAACATTACGCCAGAACAGCGCGGCATAAGCGCCCGCCGCGATCGAGGCGGCTTTCATTACGCCGTCCATGATGCTGAAACTGGCGAGGCCAGCCAGCGTCATGCAAATCGGAAACAAAGTGGCACGGGTCCGCATGCCCGGCGCCATAGCGGTAACGCGTGACAGGTGCAAAAGCGCCGGGCGTATACCCCGTTCGCCGCACACTGCTTGATTGCCCGGCGCGGCTGGGGCAGGGAAACCTTTCACCAACCACGCTTTATTCCCATCGGCAGGTAACTATCCATGCGCGCACCCCACAGGACCAACCACTCTGGCCTGGCTCCATTTGCTCTGGCGCTTAGTGCCGGATTGATCGTCTTTGCGGCGCCCGTTTTCGCCAGTCCCGGGCAGCAAGGGCCGACCGATCTGACCGTGCCGGTGGTTAAACCAGCGGTGACCAAACCCAAGGCGAGCACGACCAAAACAGCGCCCGGGAGCCCGGCACCTGCACCGAC
>JAYTHT010000535.1:0-2939 GCA_043732365.1 Novosphingobium sp.
AGGAACGACATGCTTTCCCTGGTTCGTCGATGGCCGCGACAGCCGACCATTTTGCAAGGAGCTGGCTGACAAAGGCGTCCTCGTAGCGCCAGGTGACTGTTTTGGCCATTTCCCACATTTCCGGATTGGCTTCGCGCAACAAGTCGATCATTTTGCCGTGGCAATTCGGACGATCGCTGATCAGCTTACAATGTGAACAGGTGAGAGCCTTCAATTGTACATCTGGGGACGGTATATCCATTAGAAATTCGACTACACTCATTTTTCCGCAATTATTTGCAGCGACGCCGTTAACCTGAGACGGGATAGTGCAGGCAACGCCTTCCATTGATCGGAGCGTGGTGGGATCTCCGGGCGGCGGCAAACAGGCTTGCCGGTGCAGCCGCCGCCTTGCATTTTATAGCACTGGGTGCTACATAGATACATGACTAATCTGCTTCACCCGCGCACCTTCAAGGCCGCTGAGTTTTCCAGGGTGGCGAAGAAGGCGATGATCACGGACGCCGAACTGTGCAAGGTGATTGCCCAGGTGACGGCGGGGCAAGCAAACGATCCGGGCGGCGGTGTGTTCAAGAAGTGGCTGCATGACAATGACTACTGCGCGATCATATTGGCTAAGGGGCGAGGTTATTGGGTGTATGAGTATTTGTCGGCCAAGAAGGACCGCGCCAACATCAATGCTATGGAACTGATGGGTTTCCGGCAGCCGGCCAAAGCATACGCAGGCGTTACCGCTGCCCAGCTCAAGCCGTTGCTGGCCGACAAGGACTGGATTGAGATTTGCCGGGAGACCGGGAAGCAGGAGAGCGTATTGTGAGCAAGCAAATCTACAAAAGCGACGCCTTTGCTGCGACTCACGCCTCAGCCAGAGCGTTGCACAAAGTGGGCGCGATCGACAAGGCAACCATGCGCGATTTCGACGCCTCCTGCCTGTCCGTGCCGCCCGCCTTTACGCCAGGGAATATCCAGCAACTGCGCGAGGCGAACAACGTCAGCCAACCCGTCTTCGCGCGCTATCTCAATACCAGCGAATCCACTGTCGAAAAGTGGGAGACCGGTGCCAAACGCCCCAGTGGCATGGCCTGCAAGCTGCTTGCCATCGTCCAGAAGCACGGGCTGCAAGTGCTGGCCTAGGGGGATCGCCAAGTGACCTCGCCAATATCCTTGCTCGATCGTCTGGGCACCACTGTTCCCATCCTCCAGGCGCCGATGGCCGGGGTGTCGTCACCCGCGATGGCCGCCGCTGTATCGGAAGCGGGAGGGCTGGGTGCACTGGGCATCGGCGCAGCGGGCGTTACGGGCGCGCAGGCGATGATCCAGCAAGTGCGCGCGCGCAGCAACCGGCCGTTCAATGTCAATCTGTTCGTTCACGCACCGGCGCGCCGTGATACGGCGCAAGACGCCGCCTGGGTCGACCGGTGGCGGCCCGAATTCGCGCAATTTGGCTCAGAACCGCCAGTGGCGCTGCAGGAAATCTACACCAGTTTTGCCACAGACGACGCGATGTTTGCGATGCTGCTGAACGAACGACCCGCGGTCATCAGCTTTCATTTCGGGCTGCCCGATGCGGCGCGGATCACCGCGCTGCGCGATATCGGCGCGGTGCTGTTGGCCACCGCAACCAATGTGGACGAGGCACGCGCGGCCCAGCGCGCCGGGATCGATGCGGTCGTTGCGCAAGGGTGGGAAGCGGGCGGGCATCGCGGCCTGTTCGACCCCACCGCGCCCGATGACGAATTGGGCACGCTGGCGCTGGTGCGGCTGTGTGTGCGGCAGATCGATCTGCCGGTGATCGCGGCGGGCGGGATCATGGATGGCGCGGGCATCGATGCCGCGCTGGCGCTGGGCGCGGCTGCGGCGCAATTGGGCACAGCCTATATTGCCACCGACGAAAGCCTGGCCGATGCCGGCTATCGTGCGGCACTGGCCAATCCGTCGGCGCAGCATACGACAATGACACGCGCGATTTCCGGCCGCCCGGCGCGCTGCCTGGTCAATCGGTTTACCGCTGCACGTGATTTTGGCGCCGGGACGATCCCCGACTATCCGGTCGCGTATGATCTGGGCAAAGCGCTGAACGCCGCCGCCCGGGCGCAAGGCGAGCCTGGCTATGGCGCGCACTGGGCCGGGCAAGGTGCGCCGCTGTGTCGCGCCCTGCCCGCTGCCACGCTGACCCGCGCGTTCGCCGCCGAAATGAAGGCCATTCCGGTCGGCTAAACGCGATTACTGATGATCGTGCGGATCATGACCACGATCCTGCGGACCCGGGTGCACCTCGGCGGGATGCGGCGCGGGCGCCGGGTGCTGTCCAATCCGTGGAACCGGTCTTTGGACCACCTGGGTTACGACATGCGCGGCAGGTGCCGCCGCCGGTCGCTGCTCGACCCTTGGAACCGGCCTTTGGACCACCTGGGTCACGACATGCGCAGCAGGTGCCGGCGCCGGTTGGCTGTTGGGGGGTGCCATGACGCGTTCCGGCCGGGCAGGCTGTGCAGCGGCTTCATGGGTGGGCGGCGCAGACTGATGGGTGGGCGGCGCAGACTGGGGGGTAGGCGGCGCAGGCTGGGGCGCGGGCTGCGCAACCTGACGGGGCGGCTGCACAGGCTGGCGGGCTGGCTGCACAGGCTGGGGCGCGGGTTGCGCAACCTGACGGGGCGGCTGCGCAGGCTGGCGGGCTGGCTGCGCAGGCTGGGGCGCTACAGGATGCGCCGGTTGCTGCTGAAATTGGCCATAGCGCGCAGCAGGCGCTTGACCTGCTGCGTTGTTGCCGGGACGCGCGCCGTTGGTTTGTGGTGCCATGCCCTGAACCTGCGGCTGGACCGCGTTGTTGCCCGGGTTTTGACCATAATTCCGGTTCTGGTTCTGGTTCTGGTTCTGGTTCTGGTTCTGGTTCTGGTTCTGGTTCTGGTTCTGGTTCTGGTTCTGGTTCTGGTTCTGGT
>JAYTHT010000536.1:0-9717 GCA_043732365.1 Novosphingobium sp.
GCGTCGATGGAACACACGACGGTCTCGAGTCCGCGGTGGCCTGCGACCAGCAAATTCTTGTCCGATCTCCATTCGATGCAGGTCGTATCGACATTGCCGGTTTGCAGCAGCCGGCAGGTTCCGTCGCGCAAGTCGCACAACCGCAAGTCGCCCGCGACATAGCCGCGATCGCTGCAAACCGCTTCGATGAACGCCAGGTATCGTCCCGATGAAGATGATCGGGGCAAGCCGATCTGGCTTGCCGGCTGGTAAACCGGGGCGACGATGCCGGTCGCCAGGTCGATGATGGATAATCCGGCCGCATACCAGGCGCCTTCCCCGGGCTCACGCGACGAGACCACGGCGAGGCGGTGGTTGCCGCACCAAGTCGCCTCCCAAATATTTTCTGCGCCGGACGCGCAGGACAACCCGCCGGTGGCAACATCGACGATCCACGCGGTTCTGCGCATCGCATCGGTCGGCTGGCCAATCACGTGAGGCATCCAGCCCGGCGCGTCACTCGCAATTTCGGCGGTTTTGTAAGCGCCCTGGCCGCTCGACAGCTCTGCGCCATGCCCGGCGACGCCCAACAGGATACGGCGGCCATCGGGCGACCACTCGCAATATTCGACCCACCCCTCGACTTTGGGACCGGCGGTCACGCTCATCGATCGAGGATCGAGATAGAACAACTGGAAATCGAAAAGCCGATCCCGATCGGACACAAAGGCGATCGTCGTGCGATCAGGGGCTATCCGCGCATGTCGGTCGCAATTCGGCCCGGAGGTCACGATCCGTATTGAATCTTCGACCAGATCGTATTCGCAAATGCGCGTCGAGGCCGGCTGGTCGAGATCCTCAACCACTGTTCCGGTAAACAGAACCCGTGTGACATCCGTCGATAGTTGAATATCGGCGATATCGCTGACGAAATTCTCGGCGGGCCGGTATACCTGTTCGAATATACGCCGTGCTTCGTGAAAAATATCGCTTGTTCGCATATCGCGCTTCATCACCGGATTGCCCCGATTTGCTTGGCCGGCGACAGTCGCGCCGCATAGCCGCCCGCGTCCGCCAGTCGCAGCACCAGCGGCTGGCCCCGATGCACGCGCGCGGTTACGTGCCTGGCCCAGTTGGCTCTGCGTGTATCGGCATAGCCGTCGAGCTGCCAGGCACCCGCGCCCAGCATCGAAAGGCGGATCCTGACTGTGTGCGCATGCCCGTCAGTCAAGGCGCCCAGCCACCATTGCGCGCCCGAGCGACGGGCGATCACCACATACCGGCTCGGCGCACCGGCGAGCACGCGCGTCTCGTCCCACGTTTCCGGGGTCCGGGCGACGAAATCGAACCCGGTCGCGCCGATATAATTGACCGGTGTGTCCGCAACCATCGGCAACGTGTTCTCCTGGACGACATAAATCGCGAGTGCGCGGGCGCGCGTGCCCATCACTTGCGGCGCGGCATTGCGATTGCGAAAGGCGGCGGGCGAGACCGCGTCGAACCCGCCTTCGTGCGTGTCCATCGATCCGGCGAGCATGCGGGTGAAAGGGATCGTCGCCTCGTGCGCGGGCGCACTGCCGGGATTGTTGTCGAACTTGTTGTACTCGGTGCCGCGCACCGCTTCGCGTGAAAGCACGTTGGGCCAGGTCCGGCTCTCTCCGGTCGGCTCCGACGTGCCGTGAAACACGACGGTCAGATGGTGGTCGGCGGCCTTGCGGGCGACTTCATCATAAAACGCGATCATATCCTGGTCGTCACGGTTCATGAAATCAACCATCACTCCCTCGACGCCCCACTTTTGCCATCGGTCGAACGCCGCGTCGATCTGCGCGCGCAGCGGCTGCCAGTGGCACCAGACACGCAGGCGTACGCCGCGGTGCCGGGCGCGGGCGAGGATCTCGTCCATATCGATCCCGGCCCGCGCGCGGGTGAGGTCCTGCAACGTGCCGTCGGGCTGGATCGGTCCGGGATACCAGGCCTGATCCCGGAATCCGTCGAGCGTATGATAGGGGATACCGTGATCAGCATCGAAATCGATATAGGCATTCATGGTTGCCGTGTTCAGTCCCGGCGCAAAGTTTTGGCCCGGCCAGACATAGTCGTTCCACCATGGAAAGCTGGTCTTTCCTGGCCTGATCCATGACCAGTCGCGCCCGTCTGGCGCCGGATTGAGCAGCATGACGAGATTCGATTCGATCAGCCGACCCGGCGCGTCGCCGAGCATCACCACGCGCCACGGCGAGACGTGGAGACCGGCGCCGCCGATGACCGCCACACCCGGGCGGTCGGGCCGCGGCGACAGCCGCGCGGCAAGGCCCGGCTGACCGTCGTTGCGAACGAGGTAGAGTCCCGCCCAATCGTGCAGGGCCGCTTCGGTGATCCCTACCCAGACACTGCCCAGATCGGCCAGCAACGGCAGCGTGAGCAGTGCGCCGTTGGGCGCTACTTTTGCCAGCACGCCGGCGCGATAATACTCCTCATGCGACGACGTGAAACCGGTGGCGGGCGCAACCCAGCCCCGCGCCGAAGGCGGTATACCGAAACCGGCGTCCTCGCCGGTGATCGCAAAGGATCCCGGGGTGCGGAATTGCCAGCGATAAGCGATGCCGTCGTCATAGGCGCGAACCACGAGTTCGAGCGGTACAGTGCCACCCGACAACGTCACCACCGCTTCGTTGTAGCGATCGCGCGCCCTGCTTGCCTTGCCTAGCAGACCGGTGACCATCGCGTCGTGCGCTCGCCGCACCACGCCGGCCACGGTCAGCGGGGAACGCGGCATGTCGGCAAAGTGCAAGGCAATGGGCGCGCGATCGAGAACGGCCTTGCCGCGCCACGATACTGACCATCCCGCCACCCCGTCGCGCGATAGCGACACGGCCACCGACGCGCGCCCGCAGGGCGACGTCACTACGACCGACGCGCTGACCGGGGACACGGTGCAGACAACTAAGATCACAGTAACTATGGCACGGAGAAACGGGGACATGGTCGCAACTATTCCTTCCCTTACGTACCACGCCTCAATTTAAGCGGTTTTGCAAGGGGCCCCGGATCAAAAATTGCGCTGGACGCCGCTTGTTTGATCCTTATGCCTTCCATAAAGATCACAGTTATGTTGTTTTGCCTGGACCGGCGGGCAGCTATGCGGTTCGGGTGAAACGGCGCGCGGGCGCGCTGGTCGCAATGACACGGCACACCGCAGCGCCGATAACCGACACGCAAGGTACCGACACAAATGGGGGTAAGCAGCCAATGAACATGCCCATCCGTCTGCTCGCGCTGGCAGGAACGCTGTGGGTCGGGATCTCCGGACAGGTATCCTTGGCCAACACGACGAAGCCGGCTGCGCTGGCCAGGGCGGCGGGCGATCCCGCGACGCGCGCCGCATCGATCGTGCGCAAAATGACGCGCGCCGAAAAGCTGCAATACGTGCACGGCTATTTTCCGCCCTATCAGAAACCACGCCCACCGGCGATGGCCAACGCGGCTGGCCACGTGCCCGGCATCGCGCGGCTCGGCATTCCCGACTTGCGCGAAAGCGATGCCAGCCTGGGCGTTGCCAACAACGTCGAGCAGCGACCGGGCGATACCGCGACCGCGCTGCCCGGCACGCTCGCGCTCGCGGCCAGTTTCGACCCGACTCTCGCCCGCAGCGCGGGGGCGATGATCGGCAGCGAGGCGCGTGCCAAGACCTTCAACGTGCTGCTCGCTGGCGGCGTCAACCTGACCCGCGATGCCTGGGGCGGGCGCAATTTCGAATATTTCGGCGAAGATCCGCTGCTGAGCGGTATGATGGCCGGTGCCGCGGTGGCGGGGGTTCAGTCCAATCATATCGTTGCAACCGTGAAGCACTTTGCACTCAATGCGCAGGAAACTGGCCGCGATGTGCTCGATGCCCGGCTCGATGACGAGGCGCTGCAGGAAAGCGACCTGCTGGCGTTCCGCATCGCGATCGAGGACGGGGAGCCGGGATCGGTCATGTGCGCTTATAACAAAGTGAACGGCATCTATGCGTGCGAAAACCGGTGGTTGCTGACCGATTTACTGCGCAGCGCCTGGCATTATCCCGGCTTCGTAATGTCCGACTGGGGTGCTGTGCACTCCACCGATCAGGCCGCACTGGCAGGCCTGGACCAGGAATCGGGACAGGAACTGGACAACCAGATCTACTTCGCAGCGCCGCTCGGCGCGTCGGTCGAGGCCGGGCGCGTGCCAGAACGCCGGCTCGACGAAATGGTCGCCCGCATTCTAACGGCCGAGATCGCCACCGGACTTTATGACGATCCGGTTCCCGCCACGCCGCAGCCGATTGCCACTGCTGCCGATGCCGTGGTGGCGCAACGCGTGGCCGAGCGCGGCATGGTCCTGCTGAAAAATACGCGTAATGTCCTGCCGCTGTCGCGCACCACCCGGCGCATCGTGCTGATCGGCGGGCGGGCCGACGTCGGCGTGCTGTCGGGTGGCGGGTCGTCGCAAGTTCGCTCGGTCGGCGGAGTTCCGGTCGAACTGCCGCTGACCGAAGGCACCGCAATGTCGTTCGCGCGGGTCACCTGGCACGCTTCGTCGCCGCTGCGCGCGCTGCGGACGGCGGCCCCGGACGTTACGATCGACTATGTCGACGGGCACGATCCGCAAGCTGCAGCGGCGGCGGCAGCCAAAGCCGACGTGGCGATCGTTTTTGCGACGCAATGGCGGACTGAGGCGCAGGATCTGCCCAACCTTGCGCTGCCCGACAACCAGGACGCGCTGATCGGCGCAGTGGCCAGCGCCAATCCGGCAACAGTGGTCGTGCTCGAAACGGGCGGTGCGGTGCTGATGCCGTGGCTGGACCGGGTCGCGGCAGTCGTCGAGGCTTGGTATCCGGGGCAGCGCGGCGGCGAAGCACTTACCCGGCTGCTGCTCGGCGATATCGACTTTGCGGGCCGGTTGCCACTGACTTTTCCGCGCAGCGTGGCGCAACTGCCGCGTGCGGGCCCCGCCGACTCCGCGCGCCCGATCGACTATCACGAACGCGCAAATGTCGGTTATCGCTGGTTCAGCCTGCGCGGCGAGACGCCATTGTTTTCGTTCGGTCATGGGCTGGGTTATGGCCGCGTCACTTACAGCAAAGTTCGGTTTTCCGGCGGCACCCATCCGCTCGTCAGCATGACCATCCGCAATCCGGCAACGCGCGCGACGACTGCCGTTCCGCAACTGTATCTCGTAGGGCCGGAACGGGCTCCTGCGCGACTTGTCGGTTGGCTAAGCACCGAACTTGCCCCCGGAGAATCGCGCCGAATCACGATCGCGGCCGATCCCCGCCTGCTCGAACGTTACCGGCAGGGCCGCTGGTCGATAATACCCGGCACGTACCGGCTCACTCTGGGTCTTGCTGCCGATATGCCGGTCGCCACAGGGTCCGTCGCTGTCGCAAACCCTCCGCCGCGACTCCAGTAACCGCGCCGATTAGCGTTTGCGAGCAAATACGAGCAACAGCATGCTCATTCTTGCACAGACGGCGATTACAAGTTACAAGTGCGATCGTCAGTCAAACCTACCCAAGGAACAATATCATGTCTCGGCAAAAGCTGGTGTTGATCGGAGCGGGCAGCACGGTTTTCACGCAGCGCCTCGTCGCCGACATCATCCTCGCGGGTGAAGCGGACAAGTGGGAACTGGCGTTGGTCGACATTGACCCGGTAACGCTTGATGCGGTCGAAAAACTTGTGGTCAAGATGATGCAGGCGAAAGGCGCCGACATTCCCGTCATCGCCACGACCGACCGCCGCACCGTCCTAGGCGGTGCCGCCTTCGTGGTCACAACGATTGCGGTAGGTGGTCGCGCGGGCTGGCAGCGAGACATCGAAATTCCCCGCAATTACGGTATCTTTCAACCCGTAGGCGATACCGCACTGCCTGGCGGTATTTCGCGCGCGATGCGTATGATCCCACAGATGATCGGGATTGCGCGCGACGTCGCGGACTTGTGCCCCGACGCGATGTTCTTCAATTATTCGAACCCGATGACGGCAATCTGCCGCGCGATCCGCAAGGAAACCGGGGTCCCCGTGATCGGCCTGTGCCACGGCGTGCACCATGTCGAAGGGGTGATCGCCAAGTTTCTCGATGTCGAGGACGGGTCGATATCGTCGTTCGGGATCGGGCTCAACCACCTGACCTTTCTGACTCGGTTGTTCCACAACGGCGTCGATGCGCGGCCAATGATCCACGCCAGGCTGCGCGAGCAGAAGGCCGGGCTCGACGCCGAGCTTGCGCGCAAACAAGGCTGGCCCAATATCGTCGAAGGCCGAGCACCGCGCTATGCCGATGACCCGTTCTCGTGGGGCATGTTCGAAAAATACTCGGTCTTTCCGTGCGCGATGGATCGTCACGCGGTGGAATTTTATCCCGAACAATTTCCGGGCGGTGCGTATTGCGGGCGCTTGCTGGGGCGCGAAGCGTTTCCGATCGACGAACGGATCGCGCTTGGCGACACATGGTTCGACGAAATGCTGGCGATCGCCAATTCCGATCAGCCGCTGCCTAAAGTCTATTACGAGAACGTACCGGGTGAAAGCGAGCAATTGCTCGAGATCATTCATTCACTCCAGCGCGACCAGCGCAAGATGTTTTCGGTCAACCTGCCCAATCAGGGCCAAGCACCCTATTTGCCCTGCGATGCGATCGTGGAGTGCAATGCGATTGCGGTCGGCGGCGGTTTTGCTGCGGTGATCGCCGATCCGCTGCCGCCCGAACTGATCGCAAAGCTGCAGTCGAGGCTTGCTGCCATCGAGATCACGGTGGATGCCGCGTTGACCGGCAGCCGAGAGCTGATGCTCGAGGCAATTCTGGCAGATGGCGCGATCGGCGATCCGGATCAGGCGCGCGCGCTGCGCGACGATCTGATCGAGGCGCATCGTGCATATTTGCCGCAGTTCGCATGAACCGGAGAGGCACCACGCTGAACGCGGTACGCAGCCAACAGCGGGCCGGCGCGCGTTCCACTAGGCGCCCGGCTTGTTGATCGTCCGCCCGGATTTCGCGCGCCGCATTGATCTTGCTGGCGCGGGACCGTGTTCGCGTCCGGTGGACATCGATAGCGCTTCTACCGGATTTGCTAAACTTGTCGCGCTGCGCGTCTATTCGTTTGCTCGGGGCGCGACGATCAACGGCGAGGCGGAAGACGACGAGGTGTTCATCGTCGCGATGCGCGGCGAGGCCGACATCACGATATCGCAGGACGGTCATGCCGCCGATACCTTTCCGCTGCGACGTAACGGGGGATTGCGCGCGGCATACATGCCGCCGAACTCCGCGTACCGGCTGACCGCCGTGACCGATTGCGACATCGCCTATGCGCGCGCGCAACCGCTAGGAACGACGTTTGCAGGCGCCTGCGGCTTTGGTTCCAACAATGGCCGAGTTGATATCGTCGGCCATGCGACGGCCATGGATCTCGCCTTGTTCGCTGTTCGTGCAGGTGGCGACATTGCCTTGGCTGAGCGCGGAAACGGGGCAGAGCGGATTGCGCACGTGCGCGCTGATGAAACGATCACAGCAGTTCTGGGCGCCGATATCCTGGAGGACTGGAGTTCGGCCGCGATTGGCGAAAGCGACGCTCCGGCATTGACGGTCGAAACGGGATCGGGCGAAATCCTTCTCATAACAGCGGCCACGGACCGGGGGCCGGCATCACGAGATGCAATCGAAATAGCATAATGGGGCGCGCGTTGCCGCGGAAACGACAAGGGGGAAATTCATGACGATTACCAAGAATTCCAGAGCTTTGCTTTTTGCCGGCGCTGCGTTGTTTCCTATCGGCGCGTTCGCGCAGAGCGCCGACACGACTGCAACAGCACCGGCACAAGTCCCAGCGGCTGCGGCAGCCGATCCTGGCGTAGCCGCGGGATCGGCCATCGTTGTTACCGGATCACGCATCGCGCGGCCCGATTATCAGGCTCCCAATCCAATCGTCTCTTACGATGCGACCAACATCCAGCAATCGGGCGAAACCAATCTCACCAGTTTCTTGTTGCGCGTGCCGGCACTGACCGGATCGCGCGACAGCACGCAGACGTCGGGCGGCAACGGCACGTACGGGTCGTTCGGCCAGACCGGCCTCAACGAATTGAACTTGCGCAATCTGGGCACCAACCGCACGCTCGTGCTTGTCAACGGGCGGCGCCATGTCGCAGGTGAGGTGAACAGCGCCGCGGTCGACATTAACAGCATCCCGACCGACCTGATCCAGCGGGTCGACGTTTTGACCGGCGCGGTCGGTGCGGTTTACGGTGCCGACGGCGTGACCGGCGTGGTAAACTTCATTCTCAAGCGCGATTTCGAGGGGATCAGTGGGCGCGCCCAGTTCGGCATTTCGGGCTATGGCGATGCGGGGAACCGCTTTGCCTCGATCTCGGCCGGCAAGAACTTCGGCGATGGCCGCGGCAACGTGACCTTGTCATACGAATATAATGCCGACGACGCGGTCGGCAACGATGCGCGCCCGTACTTGACGCAGGCGCAGCGCCAGTACCTCATCCCCAACATCAATCCGGGTGGGCCGTCCAACATTCTGGTCGGGGATCTACGTTACGGTCTCGAATCGCCGATCGGAACGGTGTTCGTGGGCAACCAGACGTTCAACGGTCTCGGTCGGCCATACAACAACGGCACCCCCGCAGCGTATTATCAGACAGGCGGCGAAAGCACAGGAGTCGCCGGCTTTTACCAAGGCGACCTTTTCCCTAAAGTCGAGCGCCACGCAATCAACCTGCTAAGCCATTACGATTTTTCGGACGCGTTCAAGCTGTCGATCGAGGCGAAGTTCGTGCAGAATCGCACCAGCAGCCTCGGCCAGATTGAGGGCACATACGGTTACCCGATTTCGATCAACAATCCGTTCGTCCCCGCCAGCATCCGCGCCGCGGCGATCGCGCAGGGAACGACGGTCGACGGGGTGTTCACTCCCGCAGCGATATCCGTCAACCGTGACAATCCCGATTACGGACGTCCCGGCGAACAGGACCTTCGCCGTACCTACCGCGGGGTAATCGACGCCGGTGGTCGGATTTCCGACCACGCGACTTGGGATGCGTATTACGAATACGGCCGCACCTCGGTGACTATAACCAAGATCGGCGACCGGCTTGCCAAGCAGTATACCAATGCGTTCGACGCAGTGGTCGACCCCATGTCCGGCCAGATCGTGTGCAACCCGGCGAATAATCCCGGGCCCGGTTGCGTGCCGATCAGCCTGTTGGGACCGGGCCCCGCAACGCAGCAGCAGCTTGCCTATTTCACGTCGAACAACACCAGCACCGCCGCTATCACCCAGCAAGTGGCCAGCGCCAGCATCAGCGGCGATTTCGGACAATTCTTCAAACTACCGGGCGGACCGGTGAAATTCGCGTTCGGCGGTGAATACCGCCGCGAATCGAGCAGGTTCGATCCGAACGCCGACCTCGTCAACGCACGGTTCTTCCAGTACGACGAACCCGGCCTGGTCCAGGCCTCGAACGGCCATTTCGACGTCAAGGAAGTGTTCGGTGAGCTCGATGTCCCGATCCTGAAGGATGTCCCGTTTGCGCAGATTCTTACCGTGGGTGCCGCCGGTCGCTACTCGCACTATTCGACCGTCGGCAATGCGAACACCTGGGAATTCAACGGCACGTATGCCCCGGTCCGCGCTATCACGTTCCGCGGCAGCTATGGCCGTGCGGTGCGCGCGCCCAACATTGGCGAGCTGTTTCAGCCCTCGTC
>JAYTHT010000537.1:0-2929 GCA_043732365.1 Novosphingobium sp.
CCCTTGTCGGCAGCGAAATCGTCGCAATGGCCACGCCGGGCACGCGGCTGATTTACGTCGCAAACGCTCGGGGCGCCATTCGCGCGATCAGGCATCGATCGATCAGGTCATTGTAGAGGCGCGCTGGCGGGCGAACGCGTGGTGCGGCTAAAAGGCGGCGACCCCGCAATCTTTGGCCGCGCAAACGAGGAATTGCAGGCCTGCCGCGACCATGGCGTATCCGTGCGCATCTGCCCGGGCATCACTGCGGCCAGCGCAGCGGCGGCAACGCTGGGCCTTTCGCTCACTTTGCACGGAACCGCCCAGCGGCTCAGTTTTGTTACCGCACATGCGCGCAATGGCGATGTGCTGGATCTCGATTGGCACAGCCTGGCCGATGCCGATACGACGCTGGCGGTTTACATGGGCAAGACATCGGCGACTGTGCTGGCCGACAAATTGCTGGCCGCAGGGCTGGCGCCGGAAACGCCAGTCGCGATGGTCGAAAATGCCAGCCTGCCCGGCGAACGCGTGTTTCCGCATCCGGCTTGATCTGTTCGGCCTGGCCGCGCAGACCGCGCTTGGCGACGGGCCAGCCCTGCTGTTGATCGGCGACGCGATCGCCGCGCCGGTCTTGTGCGCAACAGCCGGCCCCACGACGCAGCCCACGAAAATTAAACAACAATCTGGAAATCTCTGATTGGTTGGAAACACTTTGTTGACCATATTTGGGTAAAAGATACGCAATGGTCAGCACAGCTTCGACTCAGCCTATCGCGCCCCGCCCGCCCCGCATTTACGCGGTGCGCCAATATCTCGCGCTGCACCTGGTAACGTTGGCGTTATTGTCTGCTTGCGTCAGCACCCCGGTGTACCATGCCGCGCCGCAACGACCCGCTGCACAGTTCGCACCCCTGCTCGGTGCCCAGCCCAATTCGGGGCCCAATTCGGGGCCCAATTCGCGCCAGTGCCTGATCAATCTGGGCCGAAGCCAGGCCAATTTCACGCCGTTGCCTGACCAGGTTTTCGGCACCGGCTGCTCGACGATCAATACGGTGCGACTGGCTTGGCTGCGCGGCGACGATGCGCATTTGCAATTGGCCAATATGGGCCCGGTAACCTGTTCGCTGGCCTCCGCACTGGAAGGCTGGGCCCGGTTCGGCGTCGATCGCGCCGCGCGGCAAATGCTGGGCAGTCCGTTGGCGCGGATCGACACATTCGGCAGCTATAGTTGCCGCAATATAGCGGGCAGTGACCGCCGCAGCGGCCACGCCACCGCCAATGCCGTCGACATTTCCGCGTTCGTGCTGGCCGACGGCCACCGGATCGCGGTAAAGGCCAAATGGTCAGAAGGCACAACTGCCGAACGCAATTTCCTGCGCGTCATCCGCACCAGCGCCTGCCGCCGCTTCGCCACCGTGCTTACCCCCGACTACAACGCCGCGCACCAGGACCACTTTCATCTGGAAATGGGCACGAACCACCTGTTCTGCCACTGAGAGTACGGTCATGTGGCGCTGAGGTGAATGCGTAGGCATGGAGACGGATGAAAGCCACGCCCGCCCACGCGCGCACGGGTTTACGCCGCATCCAGACCGGTCGCCTCGATCCGCAAACGCACCGCTTCGGCGGCATGCCGCGCGCCCAATTTGCCCATCATTTTCATGCGATGGATTTCAACCGTGCGCGGGCTGATATCCAAATCGCGCGCAATCGCCTTGTTGCTGCACCCTTCGGCCAGCCGGTCGAGCACTTCGCGCTCGCGCAGTGACAGGCGCGCAATGCGTTGCCGCGCCTCTGCGGCGCGCGCACGGTGGGTGCGCTGGGTTTCTGCTTCACGCGCGGCGCGGGTGATCGCTTCATTCAGCGGCACAATGTGTTGCGGCACCGCCAGGTAGTCGAGCGCGCCTGCCTTGATCGCGCTGACGACCGCCACAGTCTCTGGCTTTTCGGCAATGGCGATGACCGGCAACCATTGGCCAGCGCGCATCATCGCCGCGATCAGCGCCGCCACCGCCTCGCCCGGCGGATCATCGTGCGCCAGGACCAGCCCGCCCGACGGCGCATGCGATATCAGCTCATCGGTGCTGGCATAAATTTCGGCATGGTGCCCGGCCGCAAAGGCCAGGCGGGCGAGCTGCGCGCGGCGGGTTGAATCGCCATCGAGGATGTGCAGGGTGACGCGGTCAATCATGGTTATCTTAAACCAGTGTTTTGACCGTTTACGCCAATGGGGTTAGTTTCATTACGAACCCAGCCGATGACCGCGACAGACCGTATACCGCACAATCCTTAGGGTAAATAACCTCCGTTACGGATATGACTGCAAATGCTGCGCTTTTCCAGATCACCCCGCATCAGGCCAGACGCGGAAAAACGCGGAAATTCGCCAGACTAAGGCTTGTCGCCAGAAGCACACCCCTAACCAATTTGGATAAGTATATACCCTCAGCATAGGTACTTATAGATCTGGATCAGCCCTGGCCGGCTCGGCCGCGCCACCGGTTTCCAGATCATAGGCCGGCAATGATTGGAACGCGCGGCGCAAGGCATTGCCCCACCCGCGCGAGATCGTGCGAAAATAGGGATCATCGGCCACGATCCGGCGCTGGTGTACCGGCTCCAGCTGATCGCGTGCCAGCACCAGCAGATCGAACGGCAGCCCGACCGACAGATTGGCTGCCGGCGTCGAATCGAATGACACCATCAACAGCTTTACCGCGTCTTCGAACGGCATCGTCCGATCGTACCCGCGCAACAGGATCGGTCGGCCATATTTGGTCTCGCCAATCTGAAAAAACGGCGAGTCAAAGCTGGCCTCGATGAAATTGCCTTCGGGATAAATCAGGAACAGGCGCGGCTCCATCCCCTGGATGTGCCCGGCCAGAATGATAGACGCGGTAAATCGCGCGCCTTCTGCCTGCTGCCCGTCCACTGGATCGGGAAATTC
>JAYTHT010000538.1:0-2928 GCA_043732365.1 Novosphingobium sp.
TAACCTGCGACATCACGAGGATTTATTTTGGCGATCTCGGCGCGCAAAATCGTGTCGTCATTGGAATAGTCAAAGTTTGTGCCGTCGGGCCAGTTGAGCCGATAGAACGGCATGACCGGCATCAATTCGACGTCTTCGGACAGGCGGTGTCCGGTTAGCGCCCACAATTCCTCGAGACAGGCGGGGTCGGTGATGACGGTCGGGCCGGCATCAAAGGTGAACCCGTCGCGTTCCCAGTAATAAGCACGCCCACCCGGCCTGTCGCGCGCCTCGACCACGGTCGTGGCGATGCCGGCCGATTGGAGGCGGATGGCCAGCGCCAGCCCGCCAAACCCTGCGCCGATGACACATGCCCGTTTCATTGTTGAGATTTCCTTTGTCCGACCTGGCTCGCGCTCAAGGCCCATACCATAATAAAGTTCAAGTTGGTTGATGGCATCAGACAGCAACAGCATGATTCAAAAGGCCGGGTTGCGACCCAAGACCAGTTAAGACACGCAGCGCAGCCCCGATTGGAACCGGCGGTCGCCCAACAAGAATGCGTAGTTTGTCCATCGCAGACGATTGGCCGGCATAGAACCGTTCAATCAGGCGCGGATCAAGCCGGTAAAACCGCTGCAATACGCGATAGCGTTCGCCGGGCTGCGCCGCCGCAAATAGCATGGCGCTCAATTTTCGATAATACCATCCGGTATTCCAATGGCTTCGCGCATATTTATCACTAAATTCTGAAAGGTCTGCAACGCCCAGGTCGCGCCAGCGTACCAACGCGATCGCAAACCGCAGGGCATCGGGTAACGAATAGCTGGTCAGCGGGTGAAACAGCCCCGCGCGGGTTCCTGCCAACGCCGCGCCGTGGCACGCGGCCGCACGCAAGCGACCAAAATTCCCGCCCGCGACGACCGGTAACACGCCTTGTTCTTCTGCCATAACGCCCAACACATCCCACCCTTTGGTCCGCGCGTATTCGGCGATCCGCAGCGCCAGCGCATCGCGATCCAGCGTTGGGTCATCGGCGTAATAGGTGTCTTCAACAAAAACTTCGTCGCGCGCAAACGGCAGGCAATAGACAAAGCGATAGCCGTCAATTTGTTCGACCGTGGCATCCATGACGATCGGCCGGGTCAGTTGGTGGGGGCGTGCCAGTTTAAGGCGTTGTCCCAGGAATTTTTGCCAACCACCTGTCAATGAGGACAAATCATTCACACCGCGCGCATCGATCACTGCCCCTGCAGCATAGCGCCGACCATCGCCCAGCGTCACAGTGGTGGCAGTGCAGGCCTGGACTTGCACCCCGGTCACAATAGCCGCGGTAGGCAGAGCCTGCCGCAGAGCCCTGTCCAGGCGATCCGACGTGGCTGCGCGATAGGGCGTCATCAAAGTGCGCGCATAGTCGGGAAAGTGCACGTCGTACCCCGTCCATGTCGCGTCAATTAAAGGTGCGATCAGCGCCTCGCCATCGGGGGACAAATCGGTCGCAAAGAACGACCAGATATGGTTGCCGCCCAGCGCTGCTTCGCGTTCGAACAGCATGACCGCCAAATCCGGGCGCCAGCGTGCCAGAGCCAGGGCGATCAGGCCGCCGGCCAATCCGCCCCCGAGTATGGCGATGTCCGTGTGTGCTGCGACCATGCGCCGGATTAGGGGCAAGCTGCCGCAGGCGCAACAACCCGTTTGGGATTCCGGCCGTTTGGGATTCCGGCCGTTTGGGATTCCGGCGACATGGCTTAATTGCGCACAAAAACGGGCCCCCGCACATTGCGCTGGGGGCCCGTTTTTTATCCGGGTGGTTTATCTGGAACTGACGATCAGTTGCCAACCTCGATGCCCAGCTTTTTCACATCGTTCAGTTCGAATTCGACCGGCTTGTTGTTGAACGTGCCGGTTACGGTCTTCTTGTGAATGTGCAGTTCAAACGGCACTTTACCGGCATAAGCCGTGCCACGAACGACTTTGTCGCCGCCGTTGTCTTCGGTGCTGTAGCTATAGTCTACGCCCTTGTGGGTAAACTGGCTGGCGTCGTCTGTGGCAGCAAGTGCCAACGATGGAGCGGCAGAAACGAGCAGCGTTGCAGCAATCAGTGCGGTCTTCAGCATAATAATTACTCCTGAACCTTGTGAGAGCACCCGGTGGCGTTCCCGTCTGGCCTCTGATTTATGCTGCATCTGCGAAAAAACAAATGTGTTGCACGCTTGGTAAGTTGCAAATAATGCATGTTATCTGAAAAAATTCGATTTAATTGCCAAAAAAATGAGACGCAAAGGTCCCATTTTCCAGAAATCCGATCAAATTTTCATAAAAATGTGCGGATGCACAATGCATCGCGCGCCAAATGTGGCTTCGCCGACTCAGAACACCGGTGCCCAGCCTGGTGGTGCCAGTTCAAATCCGGCAAATTCGAAACCCGGTACGACCATGCATGACACACCAGCATGACCAGGCGTGCCGGCAACAGCCGTTGCGGCCTGCCAGCGATCCAATTCGCAGGGTGGCTGGCGTCGCAACGTCTGGCACAATCACAGATCGATCAGATCGCGCGGCCGCAGCGCGCCAGGTTTTGCAATGCGAGCCGCCCTCCGGATAGCGCATCAGCCCCAATTGGTTGATCAGGGCCAAGTTGATCAGGGCCGGTTGATCAGATCTTGCGTCTCAGTCACGCAGCAATTCGTTGATCCCGGTCTTGCTGCGGGTCTGGGCGTCGACGGTCTTGACGATCACCGCGCAATACAGCGACGGCCCCGGCGTGCCATCGGGCAGCGGCTTGCCGGGCAGCGAGCCAGGCACGACCACAGCATAAGGCGGAACGCGGCCAATGTGCACTTCGCCGGTCGCACGGTCGATAATTTTGGTCGATGCGCCCAGGAATACGCCCATCGACAGCACCGCGCCTTCGCAAACCACCACGCCTTCGGCCACTTCGGATCGCGC
>JAYTHT010000539.1:0-2900 GCA_043732365.1 Novosphingobium sp.
GCCCGCCATCGCCGGCAGCGTGGTGACCGCGCCCGGGGTGGCCGCAGTGGTATGCGCAACCCACAGCATCAGGTCGAGCGAACGGCCTACGGCCCACCACGCCGGACCGCCGCAGCCCACTTGATCGAGGACCAGTGCCAACGCCAGGCACGGCATCGTCACCAGTGTCACCAGCGGGATCGCCACCAGATTGGCCAATGCGCCATAAACCCCGGCACGATGAAAATGGAACAGCGCCACTGGCAACAGCGCGAACTCTATCGCCAGACCGCCAATCAGCAGCATTACCAGCCGTCGTGCCAGTCGGGATACGCGGCCCTCATCGCGCCACGCAATAAATTGCCGGACCCAGACCAGGCCATACAGCGCGACAATCGTGACGACCGCGCCAAAGCTCATCTGAAAACTCGCGCCAAACAGAGATTCAGGCCAGATCAGCATGACCAGCACCGCCGCCACCGCCAGCAGCCGCATCGACAGCGGATCGCGCCCCATGGCCAGCGCGCCCAGCACCAGCACCGCGCCCGCTACCGCACGCACCGTCGGTATTTGCGCCCCGGTCAACAGGCAATAACCAATGCCCGCCAATGCGCCGCACAATGCCGCAACCAGCGGCAGCCGCACGCGCAAGGCGATCCACGGCATCAACCCGAGGCCGCGAAACACCAGAAAATACACCCCCGCAATCACCGCGCTGACATGCAGTCCACTGATCGACAGCAAATGCGCAAACCCCGCGTCGCGCATGGCATCGGCATCGCCACGCGATATCGCCCCACGATCCCCGCTGGCCAATGTCACCGCAATCGCGCCCGCCGATCCGCCCAGATGCGCCAGGACATGGTCACGGATCGTATCCTGCACGCCGCGCAATGACGCCTGCTGTTGCCCCGGCGACAATACCGTAATCGGTCCACCAATCGATCCGGTCGCGGCCACACCTTGAAACCACGCGGTAAAGGCAAAGTCATGCGCGCCGGGCAACATCGGGGGTGCCACTGGGGCCAACCGCGCCTTGGCCATGATCGATGCCCCGATCGTCAGCCCGGGCCGGTCAAGCTGGTCTGGCAGATCGACCTGGATCAGTGCCGGCTGATCCCTTCCGGCGATCCGTGCCGCCAGCATCAGGCGCACGCGTCCTGCCGCGCCATCGTCTTGCCGGTCGACAATCCGCCCGGCCATCATGACGCTTTCGCGCGCCGCCAACGGCATTGTGCCGATCAAGGACGATTTCATCCAGATCGTCGCGCAACCCGCTGCCGCCATCACAGACAGCCCGATGATCGCCATGCGGCAATGATCCGCCCGGCCTTCGCGCGCCACCACCGGCGCGAGCGCAAGGACCGCAGCGCACAACGTCAGAAATGCCGCCCATTGCCATGGCCCGGGCAGCATAACCCAGGCGCCAATTCCGGCGCCATAAGCCACCGCCAGCCATGGCGCGCGTTCGAATTGCCGGTCGGCCAGGAATTGCTCGATACCGCGCTGCACACTGGACAAGTTCTTTAAACTGTCCCAAGGCCTGCGACGCCGTAGCAGGGCCAAAAGTCCGCGATTCTTGCCCTGATCGGCACCCGCCAAAGGGTGCCAATCTGTCGCGGGCGGGATTGCGGTTTGCGCCGGTTCTGGCATGGTATTGCAGTGATAGGATTGTGGCCGGAATGGCAAGCGCGAGTGTGACCAATTCTGCTGCTTCGGACCGCAATCGCGCGGTGGTCACCCGTTTTGCCCCTTCGCCGACCGGTTACCTGCATATCGGCGGGGCGCGCACCGCGCTGTTCAACTGGCTGTTTGCACGCCACCACGGTGGCACATATCTGTTGCGGATCGAGGATACTGACCGCGCCCGTTCGACCGAACCGGCCATCGACGCGATTTTTGACGGCCTGTCATGGCTCGGGCTGAATGGCGATGAAGAACCGGTGTTTCAGTTCGCGCGGTCCGACCGTCATGCCGCAGTCGCTCAGCAATTGTTGGATGCCGGCGATGCCTATCGCTGTTACCTGACCCAGGCCGAACTCGCCGCCCGGCGCGAAGCCGCCCAAGCAGAACGCCGCCCGTTCCGCATCGACAGCGAATGGCGCGATGCCGACCCGGCAACCTGGCCGGCCGACTTGTCGTATGTCGTGCGCGCAAAAGCACCGCGCGATGGCGAAACCGTGATCGACGATCTCGTTCAGGGCACAATCACGGTCAGCAACCGCGAAATCGACGATTTCGTCATTCTGCGCAGCGACGGCACCCCGACATACATGCTGGCGGTGGTGGTCGACGATCACGACATGGGCGTCACCCACGTGATCCGCGGCGATGACCATATCAACAACGCCTTTCGCCAATTGGTCGTCATCCGCGCGATGCATGCGATCGAAGGCGCCTGGCCCGATCCGTTCTATGCGCATATTCCGTTGATCCACGGCGCGGATGGGGCAAAGCTGTCAAAGCGCCACGGCGCGCTCGGCGTCGATGCGTACCGCGACGAGCTCGGCCTGTTGCCAGAAGCGGTGATCAATTACCTGCTGCGGCTCGGTTGGGGCCACGGCGATGAAGACATCATTAGCCGCGACCAGGCCGTCGAATGGTTTGATATCGCCGACGTCAACAAAGGCGCCGCGCGGTTCGATCTGAAAAAACTGCTCAATCTCAACGGGCACTATCTCCGCCTGGCCGATGACGACCGGCTCGCCGGCGAAGTCGCAAAGCGTCTGGGTCTGCCCGACACGGCGTCGCTGACATCTGATATCGCCCTGCTGAAACAGGCCATGCCCGTGCTCAAACCACGCGCCGCCGATCTCAACGAACTCGCGCAATCGGCACAATTCCTGTTCGCACAGCGCCCGATCGTGCCCGATGCCAAAGCCGCCGCGCTGCTGACACCCGATGCGCGCGCGCTGCTTGCG
>JAYTHT010000540.1:0-2898 GCA_043732365.1 Novosphingobium sp.
CCGGCTGCTCGATTGGGCGGAACTGCTGGTCTTGCAGCTTGTTCCTCGTGGCAAGGCACGAAGCCAGGCCTTGCGCTGGATCGACGAGCAGCATCGCACCATTTGAGCATCGGGTCGGCCCCACCGACCTGCCATCAGACATCGTCACCTTATCTCCCGCTTTTTATGCTCGCAGCGCGCCCTCGTCAGCGACTTCGTCTTCATGCCTGGAAAGGGCGCTAACATGATCAAGGATCTCTATGCCGGTGCGGCCACCCTGATGCTGTTGGTCGTCTCTGCTCGGGCCTGTGCGCAGGATAATGCCGCGCCACCGGGGAACGCGGATATGACCGTAGAGAACGTCGTTCCAGCCAGTGCGACTGACATGGTCCAGCGCTTCGCGCTCCACGCACAGAGCACGTTCACCGTCCAAGGGACGCCGGGCTTTGCCTCGCCCTACGTCGGCACCAACAGCCTGACACCGCATCAGGTGAAAGAAACGTTCGATTTTACGGTCTATGCCGGACTGCGGCTCTGGGATGGCGCTGAAATCTGGGTGAACTCCGAGATCGATCAGGGCTTTGGCCTGTCAAACACGCTGGGTGTCGCCGGCTTCACCAGTGGCGAGGCGTACAAGATCGGCAAGGCCAATCCCTACTTCAAGTTACCGCGCCTGTTTTTGCGCCAGACCATCGATCTGGGCGGCGCAGCCAGCCCGATCAATGCTGCGGCCAACCAGTTGGCCGGCACGCAGAGCACGGATCGCCTGGTGATTACACTCGGCAAATTCAGCGTGGTCGACGTCTTCGATACCAATACTTATGCTCACGATCCGCGCGGTGATTTTCTCAATTGGTCGCTGATCGATACCGGCACTTTCGATTACGGCGCCAACTCGTGGGGCTTTACATTCGGCGGTGCCGTCGAATGGTATCAGGGGGCATGGACATTGCGCGGCGGTCTGTTCGACTTGTCCAAGGTGCCCAACCAGCCTTCGCTCGTGGTCAATTTCGCCCAGTACCAGATCGTGGGCGAACTGGAACATCGGCATACGATCGGTAGTCATGCGGGCGCGATCCGCATCGGGTCCTATGTCACGCGCGGTCGTCTCGCATCGCTGGCCGATGCGATCGGGGTCTACAACGCCACTGGCGCGATCCCTGCTGATCTGGCGCCGCTGCGTCAGTATCGCGACAAGTGGGGCATCCAGCTTAGCGCCGAGCAAGAGGTGACATCCACAATCGGCCTGTTCCTGCGTGCGGGATATGGCGACGGTAAAACCGAAGGCGACGATTTTACCGATATCGACCGCACGGTGGCGATCGGCACCCAGCTTAAGGGCTCGCTGTGGGGCCGTGCTGATGATCGCGTCGGCTTGGCAGGTGTGGTCAACGGCGTGTCCGCGTTGCACCGGCAATTCTTTCTCGATGGCGGCATTGGAGTGCTGGCGGGCGACGGCGCTCTGCCCCATCCGGATAGCGAACAAATTGTCGAAACCTATTACAATTGGCAGGTCACGAAGGGGTTCAACCTGACCTTTGATTATCAGCATGTCGCCAACCCCGCCTATAATCGTGACCGTGGGCCGGTGCATGTTTTCGCGTTACGCCTGCATGGCGCGATCTGATCGGGCACCGTCGAGGCTGGTCATACGATTGTGCAGTCGGCCGAAACCGCTGTCCGTGCGCGCCATCGGCTGCCGGTTAGCGACCATGCAGGATTTTCCGACATGCCCCCGGAACTCCGCGTCCCCGAAACTCCGCGTCCCCGGAACTCCCCTGCCGGAACTACCCTGTCCGCGGGAGAATTTGGCACAGGAAAATTTGGTTGGGCTGAACTTTGGTGTAATTTTGCGTTGCACAACTGCGCGACCTGCGTGCATCACGCCCGGGGTGATCGCGGAGCGGCCATTTGGGGGAAGCAATGCGGGGTCTGTGGCACACGATGATGACCGGTGGTTGCGCCGCAACCGCCATGCTGGCGCAAACCAGCGCCAGCGCTGCGCCGGTGCCAACGAATGCTCACGATGCTTATGCGACATTCACGGCTCTGATGCAGGCGCATAAATGCCCGGAATTGCTCGCTCTGTACGCTACCCCGTTGGTTGCCGACATGCTGGCAACGCTACCGGTCGAAATGAAACTGGCGGTCGATGCGGGCGGTCTTGAGTGCGCGCGGCAAAGCAAACAATTCGATCTTGCGTTGAAATTCGCGATTGCCGGAACCGAGTTGAATGATCCCCGGCCGCAGTTCTGGTTCATGCGCATGGATATGGAATGGGCGGCCGGCAAACACGCCGACATGGTGTCCTCGCTCGAAACGCTGGCCACCGCCAACCCGGACGCGCTGACCAAGGTCAATCTCCAGTGGTTCGATTGGGTTGGTCCTATGCTGCTGGCAGCGAAAGAAACCGATCTCCAAAAGCGTATAAACGCCGTGTTGGGGGCACCGGGATTTCACCCGGCAGAGCCCGGCGCATCAACCGACGGCTATCGTTACGCCGCTGCCGTCAGCGCGATGACAGCTGGCCACACCGACGCAGCCAAAGCCATTTTTGCGCAAATCACCGCTCCGACCTATTTGCTGCGCGTTACACTTGATCCGCGCCTGCGCCTGCTGGCCCCCGCCAGTTTCGATGCACGCGCCGCTGTCGAGCGCCACATGGATGCCGCGCGCGAAGTGGCAGCAGCGCATCCCGATAACCTGGGCGCGACGCTGGCGCTGGTCCAGGATTATGCACTGGTCGATAAAGCACCCGAAATGCTTGCGTTGCTGCTGCCGATGCAGCCAGGCAAAACGCACCCTGCGCTTATTGCGCAGTCGGACCAGGTGCGCGGCTGGTGGTCATCGGTCGCACTGGCTTACCACATGGAGGGGGATTATGACAAAGCGATTGCCACTTTGCGGCAAAGCATGGCC
>JAYTHT010000541.1:0-9593 GCA_043732365.1 Novosphingobium sp.
GCCTCCACCGTGCCGAAATACGTGATGCCGCCGGGATAAAACAGCCAGTCGCCGCCATTGAAATTGAATTTGCTGACCCGGGCCCCGGCACGTTCGAGATCACGGGCAAATCGGGCAAAGAACGGCCCGATCGGACCCTGGAGCAGTAGCACATGGCGCCCCGAAAATGCCTCAATCCCGCCTGCGATCACCCGTGCGCGCCCCTTTTGACTAATCTTGCACACAGGTTTTGCACGGGGCCCCTGACGGGCTGCAACCGGTGAAAGGACCAAAGCCAACCTAACTGCCAATTGCGTGGCCGCGTCAGGCGCGACGGGGGCCTAGCCAGGCGCGCGCCAACACTTTGACTTTGCGCTGCTGGCGCCGCCAAAATCCGCTGATCAGGCGGTCTGGCGCGGACCCATGCACCAATGCGTCGCGTTCGGCCATCAATGTTGCCAGCGCCGCCTCTGCGGTGGTGAACCGGCCTGCCTCAGGGTCCCAGTAACGCGGATAAAGCAGCAACGTTGCGGCCACCAACTGGTCCAGAGTGATCCGCCGGACGCGCCGGGCAAACGCCGGATGGGCGCTGGCGCGATCATCGGTCAGCCCCCACCCCGCATAGAACGGCGCGCCATATGTCACCACACGAATCCCGCGCAACAACGCGTCAAACCCGCAGAGCGAGGTCATCGTATGCACTTCGTCGGTGCACGACAGGCAGGCGACGATCGAGGCGGTGGTTTCGACATGGTCGGCAACGCGCATCGCGGCATTGTGGGCCAGTGCCCCGCGCCGGTTGCGAGCCATGACGTCGGGATGCGGTTTGTAGACCAGAAACGCATCGGGTCGCGCGGCGCGAGCCGCGCGCAACAACGCAAGATTGGTGCTTATGTGTCCGCAGCCCAGCGCGATCGAGGCATCGGTTTCGACTTGCCCGGGGACCAGCACGACGGGCCGGGCGCCATTGGCCCACGCGGGCGGGTGGTCGCTTTCAACATTGTACTTGGTCAATGCCTGCGCAACGATGAAACTTCGCAAGGTTGCGGCGCGCGTGTCAAGCGCGGGATCATCGGGCGCCGTCATCAGCAGGCGTTCGAGCGTAGACGGGCGGGTCGCGTCGAAATAGATGCCGCAATCGTCGAGCACCAGCGAGTGCGGCGGGATCAGATCGCTGCCCAAACCGACTGACCGGATGAACCCATCCTCGACCCGCACGAGCCGCGCGCCGCTTGTCGCGATCAGCGCAGCCAGGCCCGCAGGATTGGTCGCGCCCCACACGATCACGCGGTCGGTGAGGCGCGGGGATTTTGCAAGCGCCGCGTGGCAATCGCTGACGAACACGATATGGCCCGGTTCTGCCCGCAAAATGGGCGCCAGGTTCCATGCGCGCCAGCGGCGAAATCCGATCACGAATGTACGGCGATCAGGTGTACGGGCATCAGGATTTTGAACCGGCATCAACGCAGTTGCGCCAGCCACGTTTCGACCGCCGCGAAATGGTCGGCCCAGACCGGTGCGCGATACTCTGTCATGGCGGATATCTGACGCATCCGTTCAGCCCCGTCGCCGCAAAACGCCTGGATCATCGCCAGCCAGCCCGGCCCATCGGTGGGATCGAGATAAGTTGGGATCGATCCGGCGATTTCGCGAAACACCGGCAGATCGCTGGCGATCACCGGGGTGCCCAGTTGCAAGGCCTCGATCACCGGCAGGCCGAACCCTTCGGCAAAACTGGGCATCAGCAGCGCGCGCGCGCCGCTGATCAACGCGGCAAGGGCCGCATCGTCGGCGCTGCCGTGCTCAATGATATGCGCATGGATCGCGGGATGGCGGTCAATCATCGCGTGCGCAAGTTCGGCCTCCCACCCGCGCTGGCCGACGATCACCAGCAAGGGCGTGGCCGGGCCCATGATCTGCGCCAGCCGTTGCCATGCCTGCAACAGCAGCGCGTGGTTTTTGCGCCCCTCGATCGTGCCGACCGTGATGAACCAGCGCCGGTCGAACTGCGCGGGCGCAATCTGGGTCGGCGCAATCTGGCCTGCCACAATCTGGGCTGCCACAATCTGAACTGACGGTGCCGGGCCGCAGATCCATGCCGGCAATCGCGGCGGGTTGGGCAGACCCTGCCCCTTCGCAAATGCATCCAGCTCGCGTAACGTTGCGGCGGAATTGGCGATGATTGCGCGCGCCGCGACCAGCGCGTGGCGGATGCGGCGGGCATGGCGCCCGGCCTCTCCCGCGCGGCAGAATTCGGGATGGGTGATCGGGATCAGGTCGTGGATCAGAAACACCCCATAGAGCCCCCGTGCGGCGATCCAGCGTGGCAGGGCCGGATGGTCGAGCCCTGTGTGCCCCAGGTTGAGATAGATTTGCTGAGGGTTCGTCCTGCCGGCGCGCGCCCATATTAAAGCGGGCAGCATCGCGACAAATCCGGCGCGAAAGCCCGGACCACCGTGGGTAATCAGGTCAAACATGCGCGCCGACTGCCGCTGAGACAGCACGCGGACATGCCCGCGCCATTGCAGTACCGCCCGCGCGCGCGGCGCGAAATGGTCGAGATAGGCCAGGCACACGCGGTCGATTCCGGTTGGCAACCGACCGGCCCAGCGCCGCCACACCAGTCGGCTGATATCAAGCAGGATAGGGTCCGGACCGGGCATGCTGTGGGCGCGTACCACACGGCCCTTGGACTGACACGCCCGGCCTGATCCAAGTTGGATCGGAACCGGCTTTGATCGAAACTGGACCATGACCAGCTACCAAATCACGTGGTTTTGCGTAGCCATTTATTCCGCAACGCAGAAGCCGCAGAGTGGCATTTGACATGATTTCAATGTTTGGAGTGAAACATCGATGACTGCGCAAGCAAGTGGCGCGATCAGCCTTTTCGGGTCAGCGCAAACCGCATCGGACAGATCGGCTGACGCCATGTGCGCGGCCGCAGATCCGCAACGCGTGGTGGCAACGACAGACATATCCGCGCCAAAGTTTCCAACGCGCAGTCGGTTCAATCTCGCGGTGTTGCCATCCGTGACACGCGCGGCACAGATCGCGCGCACGCTTGATCAGGCTGGCGTCGATAACCGGTTTTGCGATCATGTCGCGCGCGCCGATGCGGCGCGCGACACCGCCGACTGGGCGACCGCCGAGCGCAATTATGGGGAGGCCTTGCGCCTGTTCCCGCTACATTGGGGCTATTGTGTGCAGCATGCCCACGCGATCAAGGAACAGGGTAATTATCCCGGCGCAGAGGCGTGGTACCGCAGCGCGGTGGCGCTGGGCGCGCCGGCCGATATGGTCGATGAACATCTGGCATATGTTGCGCGGTTGAACGGCGCGGTGTTTGTGCGCCGGGGGATGCCCGATCTTTCGGTCATGCCGCTGCTTGCGCCGCCGACGCTGCACGATATCCAACTGTTTGGCTGGCTGGCCCGCGTGCCAGGGCTGGCGGGTGAAGATCTCGCGTTGCCGCTGCTACGCTCTGCGCGCGACAATCGCGCGGTGCTGATCCGGTTGATCGCGATGCCCGAATTTGCCCGGTCCAACCGCGTCTTTCTCGAAATCCTGCGGGGTTAAATGACAATGTCCGACTATCTTCCCCTCAATTCGCCATCATCCGTCTCGGTCCCGGCCGTTTCAATCCCTCCTGTCTCGATTATTGTGAACACCTACAACCGGGGCGCCTGGCTCGAGGATGCGCTGCGTGGGCTGGCCGGTCTCGACTATCCCGATTTCGAAATCATTGTCGTCAATGGCCCATCGACCGACGACAGCGCTGAAGTGATCGCGCGCCGGGGCACGGCGATAAAGGCGCTGACATGCGTTCAGGCCAATCTGTCGGTGTCGCGCAATGTCGGAATTGCGGCGGCAGCCGGCGAGATCATCGCATTTATCGACGATGACGCGGTGCCGCATCCGCAATGGCTGCGGCGGCTGGTTGCGCGCTATACCGATCCGGTGATCGGCGCGGTCGGCGGGTTTACGGTCGATAACACCGGCACCGCTTGGCAAATGCGCAAAACCCTGTGCGACCGGTTTGGCAATGCCCACCATGTCACCGATTATTTCGATGAACGGCCGCTTAATCGCCCTGGCACCCCGTTTTATCCCAGCCTCCTTGGCACCAATTCCTCCTTTCGCGCCAGTGCCTTGCGCGCGATCGGCGGGTTCGATCACGCTTTTGCCTATTTACTCGATGAAACCGATGTCTGTTTGCGGCTGGTCGATGCCGGGTGGCACGTCCATTTCGAACCTGACGCGCTCGTGTGGCACCAATTTGCCCCCAGCCATATCCGATCGGGCAACCGCGTTGCACGCACGCTGTATCCATCGGCGGTGTCGCGCGGCTATTTCATCGCCCGTCACGGCGGCGCGGCCGACCTGACCGCGTCGGGCAAGGCGCTCGATGCCTATCGCGACGAATTATTGGCGACCAACGCGCGGTTCGAACGCGATGGTTATATCGATGCCGCGCATCACCACGCACTGAACGAAGACGTCATGCAGGGCCTGCGCGAAGGACAGCGTCAGGCGATGGAGGCGGGCGGCAATCCAGGCGGCAATCTGGCCGAGATCGCCACTGCGCCGCCACCGCCGTTTGTGCGCTATGCCGGTGACAAGGGGTTGGAAGGTGGTAAGGGCGTGGCTGTTTCCAAGGGCTTGGCCGGTTCCAGGGGCTTGCGGATTGCGCTGATCAGCCAGGGCTGGCCGCCTGAAAATGACAATGGCATTGCGCGATGGACCCAGCAGGTGGCGCATGGCCTGGTCGCGCGCGGGCACACCGTGCATGTCCTGACCAAATGTGCATCGGATGTGCCAGAAGCCCGGGATGTGCCAGAAACAATCGTGTTCAGCGATGGCATCTGGCTGCACCGGCTGCACCCCGATGCCACGCTCGCCCCTGCCGCGCAGGAACGGTACGGCCTGCCGACGGGGCTTGGCGCCTGGGCGATGCGCGTGTGGAGAGAGGCGCGGTTCCTGAAATCGTTTGGCGTCGATCTGTTTTCCTTTCCGATCTGGGATCTGGAAGGGCTACCGCTGCTTGATGATCCCGATCTGACAACCGTCGTCAGCCTGCACACGACGTATGCGATGGCCCGCCCGTTCAAGCCGGAATGGCAGGAACGTCCGTTGCTGGCCGCGCAGCATGTCGACCCGGTGATTGACGCCGAGACCGCGCTGTTCGATCGCGCGCCATGGTTGCTGGCCAACAGCCAGGCGATCATCGACGAGATTGCCACCATTTATGGCCGCGATGTCACCGCGCGGGCCACGATCGTGCCGCATGGCACGCCCGATCCACTGGTCACGCGCGCACTTGCCGCAGCCGGGCGCGATGCCGACACCCTGACCGGCGCGCCATTGCGTGTGTTGTTTGTCGGACGGTTTGAACCGCGCAAGGGGTTTGACCTGGCTGTGCGGGTGGCAATGGGCCTGATCGAGAACACCGATGTGGACGTATGGTTTGCCGGCGGTGTGCTCGACGATGACGCCCGCGCCACGCTGGCCAGTGTCGGGGCAGAGGCGATCGTGGATCACCCCCGGGTGCGTTTTTTGGGGTTGGTTGATCGCGACGCGCTCGACGACATGTATGTCGCCGCCGATATTGTGCTGATGCCCAGCCGGTTTGAATCGTTTGGGCTCGTCGCGATCGAGGCGATGGCCGCGGGGCGCCCGGTGCTGGCGCTTGACGCCGCAGGGCTGGGCGAAATCGCGCGGACAGAGTATGGCGCGTGGGCGTTTGCCGATGGCCCGGATGGCGCAGATGCGACCGTTGTTGGGGCGATCCTGGCAGAGATCGAACGGCTCGATGCCGACCGGATCGAACTGTGCAATCGCGGCCGGATGGCGCGCGCCGCCTGGCAAGACCATTTCAGCATCGCGGCGATGATCACCGGGCTGGAAGCGTTTTACGCAAAGGTCGCGGGGTATGTCGATGAACCAGGATACACTGATGTCATGGCGCGCGTGCCGTCGCCAAAATTCGAACGCGAAAGGGCGCTGGCATGACGATTGAACCCGACTGGCTGACCCAAGTGGTAGAACTGACAACAGGTCGCGTATTTGACGCACGGACCGCGCAGGCGCTTTCAACGATGTTGTCTGATCCAGCCGAAGTCCTGCCGTGGCTGGTGCTGCGCCAGGGCGCGCCCGATCTGATCGGTCCCGATCTGACCGGTCTGGCCGATGATCCCGCGATCATGGCCGCGCTTTGCGCGCAGGCCGACCAGATCGCGCGCCGCCAGATCCGGCATGACCCCGGCTTTGCGGTGTCGGCGCTGCTGGTCGAGATTGATCGCGCGGTGTGCGATGGCTTGCGTGTGCTGGTGGCCGAAGATGTTGCACGCGCCGAACTGGCCGAGGAAGTGCACGGCCTGTTCGTCCGGCGGCATATCAGCGCGGCGCACGGGCTCGATTGCGCCTATCGCTACCGGATCGGTGAACCGGCCGACCATTAATTCCCCAACAAAATGGCCGATGACATGGGCACAATTTCTGAAATCGTTGTCCACATCGGACTGGAAAAAACCGGCACGACCAGCATCCAGAGGTTTCTGGATGACCACAAGCCCCTGCTGCGTGATCAGGGCGTGGTCTGTTCGGGGTGCCTGGGCTGGTACAATCACAAGTTGCTGGCTGCTTATGGCATGGCCGATGGATCGCGCGATATTGCGGTTACCTCTGCCGGGGTCGATGGATTCAGCGCGCATCAGGCGTTTCGCGCGCGCACACGCGGGCATGTGCTTGCCGAGATCGAACGCACCGCTGCGACGCGCTATCTGGTGTCATCCGAAGACCTCTCGCGATTGACGACGATCGACGATGTGCGCCGGGTCCACGCGCTGCTGTCTGAAATTTGCGACAGCATCCGCGTGGTCGTGTTTCTGCGGCGGCAGGACCTGCTGGCGATCAGCCGGTATTATTCCCTGCTGATCAACGGCGCTGTACCATCAGCCGTTTTTCCTGCGCCCGATCAGGCGGCATATTACGATTATGCGGCGCTACTGGATACCTGGGCGCACGTGTTTGGCGATCACGCGATCCGGATTGTGCACTATCCTGAAACCCGACCTGGCGCCGGGGCGACCGGGTCGTTCGACGCGATTGGCGCCTTTTGCGATGCCGCAGGGATTGCGCTGCCAACTGGTTGGCAGGGCACCGCGCGTCAGGACAATGTCAGCATGGACGTGATCAGCCAGACCATTCTGGAAACGGTCAACCGGCATGGCGGCGTCATGACCGAAAAATTGCCAGCCAAGCGATTGCTCGATGCACTGCGCGCGACCGATGGCGGGGTTGCAGGCGCATTTGTCAGCGCGGCGCAGGCACGCGCATTTTACGATCGCTTTGCATTGGGCAATGCCGTGCTGGTGCGGCGTTTCGGATTGCCACAGCCCTTGTTTGGCGACAATTTTTCGATGTACCCGGAATCCCCGCCATCGCCGGGCGCTTATGCGCAAGCCGCGCTTGAGCGGATGGTGGCGGTAACCGCGACATTGCTGACACGCTCGCCCCAACGCGCCTGATCCTGTCAGCAAGATGCGGCCGTCAGTCGGTGTTGCTTGACGTGCTGGTGCCCTGCTTGTGCGGGAACGCTCTGGACCAGCGGGCATCCAGCCGGGCTTGCGCGGTGTCGCCCTTTACCCGTGCGATGAGCGAGACGCCGCGCAAAGTGATACTATGGCTGCCGAACCAACCCGCCGACATGCTGTAACCGATGTCGTAAAGCGCGATATCCGTACGCTCATCGCCATCGACCAGAAAGCGCGTGGTGATCGCGACGGGAAGTGGGGCATCGCCATGGCCGTTGTTGGGCAAGTGCGCGGCCCCGCGCGCCTTGATCAGCGCGTGTTCGAACCAGGCGGCGTCGATCCTGGGCTCACCCGTGGTATCCGCCGGGGGCACGCCGAGCGCGGTGGGAAAGGCGATGTGCTGGTTCTGTACCGACTGCTCGCTGGACGCCGGTTTGAGGACCAACTCACGTTTACCAACATTTGTGGAGGCTAAAACCAGCATCCCGGAGTGCATGGCGGCCCTGTTCGCTTCGGCTGTCTTCTGAGCATGGTCGACGCTGCGTTGGTTCCAGTTGTTCCAGAACGTCAGTGCAGAAATGAGCACAGCAATCACCGTCAGCACTTCGCCGAGCGTAATCCAGCGGCGGCGGGTGGCAGATGCCTCCGCCTTGGCAGCGGCGTTTGATTCGGGGGGTCGGGAACTATCGGTCACGGTGGCGTTCCATCATCTAGGGCAGGCGACGTCAAGCCGGGGTTGTACCAACAGTGGCGCATGATCGCTCTTTGCACATGCTGAATTTATCCGGCAGATTGTGGAAGCCCACAGCGAGCACCTAGCCTAAATCGGTGAGAACACCGCGAGGGAGTTTCCAATGCGCAAGGTCATCATCGCAATCGCACTATTGTCCATCGTGGCAATCGTGGGGCTCACCATCGGCTCACCCTATTGGGCCGCGCATGAACTGGAAGATGCAGCCAGACGCGGGGACGCCGACAAGATTGAAATGCTGACGGACATGCCCGCAATCAGAGAAGGGCTGAAGTCTCAAATCTCGACCGCACTGATGCAGAAGCTCAATTCGGACCCGGACACCAAAGGCAATCTGTTCGGCGCGTTCGGCGCAATGATCGCCCCGGTCCTTATCGGCAAAGCGGTTGACGCCTATGTAACGCCGGATGGTATCGCGAACATTCTGAAAAGCGGAAAGCCGATCGTGCAAGCGTCCGATCCCGCAGCCAAAACCTCCCGATACACTGCCGAAGAGGAATACCTCGACCTCGATCGCTTTCGCATGCGCCTCCATGACAAAAACTCCGACCGCCAAGGCCCGGCGCTGGTGTTCGAACGACGCGGATTGCTAACCTGGAAGTTGATCCGGATCGAGTTGCCATCCAATGCTTTCGGAGATCAGGTTCTGCCAGGTTCGAGCGCGTCGGATCAACCACCGGCGTAGAACAGCAGTGCGAATGCCGCCGGACTTATCCAGCCAAACCTACCCAGCCAAACCTACCCAGGATGCCGCATGAACCACGTCGATAACAGTTTGCCGATGCCAAACGCCGGATATGACGCACCGGACGGCATGCCATCGGCGGCGTCATTTTTCACCGGGCATTGACCGGGCCATTGGGCAAAATCGGTTGGGCGGATAAGGCCCGGCCCGACCATCAGCGTGTCGGGAAAATCGAACGACCAGCCGCTCACGCCCATGCGGCGGCGCCACAGATATGCCAGCAGATGTTCGCTCAACACCGGGGCATCGCCAGCGCAGCCGACGCCTTTACCGTCGGGATAGGCGGCCAGTCCCCATTCGGTCGCGATGCACGGATGCCCGTTGCAGAACTCGCCGAAATAGACATCCCAGTTGGCTGGGTCGACAAATCCGACTTTTCCAGCATTCAGATACGGGTGCACACCATAAACCACTTTGGCGTCAGGATCGTTGATCGGCGGGGCGCCGCGCAGCCAGTGCGCCGCCTGCAAACCGCTGACCACCACGACCTGCCGGTGAAAACCGGCCTTGCGGATGGCGGCAATCAGGTGCTCGTGCGCGTCCTTCCAGCTTTGCCACAAGCCGGGTTCGTCACCATTGCCGA
>JAYTHT010000542.1:0-9551 GCA_043732365.1 Novosphingobium sp.
TGCAGGTCGGATCCTTGGCAATATGCATCGGGCGCAACGACGGCGCGAGGCCATCGATCACGATCAACTTGCCCCACAGCGGATCGCCCAAAGTGGTCCGCCCGGCCAGCACCACCCGCAACGCATGCATCGCAGCAAACGCGCCCACAATCCCGACCATCGCCCCCAGCACACCATCATCCGCGCACGTGTCGCAATCGTCTGCATCAAACGCATCACCGACAAAACACCGATAGCAAGCCTGGCCTGCCAGATGCCCCGCAAAATTGGCCACCTGCCCCTGAAACCGCGCCAAAGCCGCGCTGGTCAGCGGCACGCCCAACCGAACACACGCATCCGCCACGGCCAGCCGCGTGACAAAATTGTCCGTGCCATCAAGCACGACATCGGCCCCTGCGAGCAATGTGGCGGCGTTGTCGGCGTCAATCCGCACGACATGCGCCATGACCTCTAGCGCCGGATCAAACCGTCCCGCCCACCGCGCCGCAACGCCCGCCTTGGGCTGCCCGATGTCGGCCGGCGTAAACAGCGTCTGGCGCTGTAAATTCGAAAGCTCCACGCGATCATCATCGATCAGCGTCAAGCGGCCAATTCCCGCGCCTGCGAGATACTGCAATGCGGGATTGCCGATCCCCCCCATGCCGACCAGCACAACATGCGCATCGGCCAGCCAGGTTTGCCCGATCCCGCCGATTTCAGGCAGGACAATGTGGCGGGCGAAACGGTCGAGGCGGTCGGGAATCATGCCACCGGCGGCCAAGGGCCATTGCCCTTGGATCCCGTTGATTTCAGAGCTATTTTGCCTGCGTTGACAAAGGTCGCGGCTGACCGGTTCGTGACGGGCTTATGGACGGCCATCGCGATTATTTCCCTGTGCCCAGCGGCACCCCCGCTGTGGATTGGACAACGGGGATTTCGCCGTTTTCTCATTCCACTCGCCGGAAAACCATATAGTCGCTTCGCGGTGGAATGATTCCAGGCGGTAGCATGCAAGTCAGGATAGTAAAGGGATCCAAGGGCAATGGCGCTTGGCCGGCAGAGGCCCGCCGGAGGCATAAAAATCAATCTTCCAACTGACGCAACAAAGTCCGCACATCCCCATCCATCTCGGCATCGCGCGTCCGCAGTTCCTCGATCAACCGCACCGCATGGATCACGGTCGAATGATCGCGCCCGCCGAATTTGCGGCCGATTTCGGGGTATGAACGTGGTGTCAGGACTTTGGCGAGGTACATCGCGACCTGGCGTGGGCGGACGACCGCGCGGGCGCGACGTTTGGAGGCCATTTCGGTGCGGTCGACGCGGTAGAACTGGCACACGGCGCGCTGGATTTCGTCGATGGTGATCCGCCGGCGGTTGGCGGAGAGAATATCTGTCAGTTGTTCTTCGGCAAGCGCGAGGCTGACGGGTTGGCCGGTCAGCTGGGCGTAGGCGATCAGTTTGTTGAGGCCGCCGACGAGTTCGCGGACGTTGCGGTTGATCGTGCGGGCAAGGAATTCGATTACGTCGGCGGGCACCGCGCCACCAGCGGCCGCGTGGGAGCCAAAGCGTGTGAGGCGGTGTTCGAGGATTTTGCGGCGCAGGTCAATATCGGCGGGCTGGATGTCGGCGACAAGGCCCATCGAGAGGCGCGAGAGCAGGCGTTGTTCGACGCCGTCGAGGGCCTGGGGGGCGCGGTCGGCGGCGACGACGAGGCGTTTGCCGGCGCCCAGTAGTGCGTCGATGGTGTGGAGGAATTCTTCCTGGGTGCTGGATTTGCCGATAATGAACTGGATGTCGTCGACGAGCAGCAGATCAAAGCTGCGCAGGCGGGCTTTGAATTCCATCATTTCGTGGCTGCGCATCGCCTGGACGAATTCGATCATGAAGCGTTCGGCGGAACAGTAGAAGATGCGCGCGCCTGGGCGGGCGGCGCCATAGGCGTGGCCGATCGCGTGGAGCAGGTGGGTTTTGCCCTGGCCGGTGGAGGCTTTGAGATAGAGCGGGGAGAACTGCGGGGTTTCGATCGCGGCCATCCGCTGGGCGGCATTGACGGCCAGGACATTGCCGGTGCCGCTGACGAATTCGGCAAAGGTGAGCGATGGGTCGAGCCCACTGGGCGCGCCATAGGCCATCTCGGCGCCGCGCGCGGTGGCGCTGGGGTGCGACAGGCTCGATGAGGCGTTACGGCTGCCGGCGCTGCCGATGGCGGCCATATCGCCGGGCAGGCGCAAATCGGGCATGGCGCGGCGGCGTGGGTGGACGCTGATGCGGACCTGGCGCACTTCGGAGCGGGCAATTTTCCAGGCGAGCGACAGGCGATCGGCAAAGCGGTCGCCGACCCAGTTGGCGGAAAACTCGGTGGGCAGAAACAAGTCGAGCGTGCCGGTTTCCTTGCAGAAGCTGCCGACCTGGATCGGTTTGATCCATTGGGTGTGCAATTGGGGGCCGAGGTCCTTTTTCAGGCCCTGGCTGATGTCGGCCCAATCGGCGGCAAGGTCGACGGCATCGCCGTCTTCGGCGCTGTCCCGCGCGACCGTGTCGCGGCCGCCGCCATCATGGGCCTTGCGCGGGGGCACCGGTGCGGCCGCGCGTGCCGGTGCGGGCGCTGTTACAGGCGCCACCGTTACAGGTGGGTGGGCGATGGGCTGAGGCGTGCCAGCATTCATGTAATCGTCGATTTTCACGTTTGTCTGGTCCCGCAAGTCGGTTGCGCTGCAGTCAGGCCCGGATCCGGCGCCATCATGCAAAAGCAAATGATCCCCCTCCGCCCGGACACATGCCCGGTCGGAAATTCGATAGACGACTTCCCCGTTCGGGGCAGCGCGTTATGCACTGTCCCGGATGGAGCGTCAGCTGGCCGTCGATGGCGTTGTCACTGTCACAGTTCGGTGTGACCCGGTTCAGTGTGACCCGGTTCAGTGTGACCCGGTTCAATATGACTATGCCACTCGGCCAGGCGCTGTTCGTTGGGTAATGTATCCCTCCCTGCTTCACGACATGACCGGCAGACTGGGCCTGCCAGATGGTCTCGTCGCGAGGCGTGCACCCTGTCTATTGGCTGATCGCAAAGATTCGCAAGCCATTGGGCGAAAAGAAATTGAAATAATTCGCCTTGACACTGATGACAGCACGGAATTTTATTAAGTATTTGATAAATAACAAGTTTGATTCAGCGCGAGCGGCGAATCGCGGTGAATCCGCCATTTCGACAAGATCGCACTGTCATCGTCCTGTCATCGAAAGCGGAACAAAAAAGGCTGGCGTGAAACACGCCAGCCTGATGTCGGACAAATAGCGACATGCCGATACCGCAATTGCCCGAAACCAGGTCAGACAAATGGGGCAAATAGTGATTCGCGGGTCAGCCGCGAACGAGCCGCGAGCTAGCCACGAACTGGACCGTCAGAGCGCGGCGACGCGCTTTGACAGACGCGACACTTTGCGCGCGACAGTGTTCTTGTGCAGCACGCCGCGCGCCACGCCGCGCGCCAGTTCGGGTTGTGCGGCTTTCAGTGCGTCAAACGCTGCGGTCTTGTCGCCGCCTTCAAGCGCGGTTTCGACCTTTTTGACAAAAGTGCGAATGCGCGACAGGCGCGCGCCGTTGATCAGGGCGCGGTTGGCGTTGCGGCGGATGCGTTTGCGGGCTTGGGGCGTGTTGGCCATAAATGTCTTTGCTTCTCGTGCTATGGCGGCCCGCTCGGCGAGTGGCCCCCAAATAATCGGAACTGGTAGCTAAGGAACTGGTAGCGCGGATCCGGCTCATGCCCCGCTGCGGATCGTTTGGCCAGGGTATAAAGCCTGTGTCAAACGGCGCGGCGCGGCAGGCGGGTAAACCCGCAGGAAAGCGGGGCCTTTATCGGTAGCTGTGGGCGACGTCAACAGATTCGCCGCATTTCCAGCCGCAAACCGTCGCGCGGGCGCGGGATCGGCCAAGCCTGCCAGCGCGGGGTATAACCCGGTGCTGCGGAAATGCGATAGCGCGACAGCACGTGATGGGTCAGGATTTTGGTCTGCATCGTGGCAAAATGCAGCCCCAGACACATATGCGCGCCGCCGCCAAACGGGACCCAGGCGTATTTGTGGCGCGCTGCAACTTGATCGGGCGTAAAGCGCAAGGGATCAAACCGGGTGGGATCTGGCCAATACGCCGGGTCGGCATGGACCGCCGCCGGATTGATCCCGACATTGACGCCTGCCGGAATGCGATGGCCCATGAACGTAAAATCGCGCAAGGCCCGGCGGGGCAGCGCGGGCACCGGCGGCATGATCCGCAACGCTTCCTTGAATGCCAGATCGGTCTGATCCATCTGCGCCAGCGCGCCATGCGGCAAGGACCTGCCCGGCCCACCGGCGGCCGCCAGCCCCTCGGCGCGCAATCGGTCCTGCCAGTCCTGGTTTTGCGCCAGATGCCAGATCAGCGTGGTGAACGAACTGGTGATCGTGTCGTGCGCGGCCATCAGCAGGAAGATCATGTGATCGACCACCACGTCGGCGGGCAGCAACGTGCCATCGTCGCGCGTGGCCAGCGCAAACTGGCTGAACATATCCTGCCCGGGCTGCGCGCGCCGTTCGGCAAGCAGCCGGGTGAACCAGGTGACAAGCGTGCGCCGTCCGGCCACGCCCCGCCCCATCGCGGTCAATGGCAGCGGGCGCCGGATCGGGGCGACCGCAGCCTGCACCATCGCGGTAAACGCATGGTTCAGCCGATCAGCCTGCGGCCCGAGCGGCAGGCCCAGAAAGCTGGTCGCGGCGGTTTGCAGCGTCAGCGTCTTGATCGCGTCATACATGCGGATCGGGAATGTGTCCGCGCCTGCGCCCCAGGCCTTGGTCCCGCGCGCGATATCGCGATTGAGCAAGTCGCTGTACGCCTTCATCGGCTCGGGCTTGAACGCGATCGATAGCGCGCGCCGGTCGATGCGATGCGCGTCGTGATCCATCAGCATCAGGCCGCGTGGGAACAGCAGATTGAGCAGCGGGCCCCAGCCCTGTTCGTTCGAAAACAGCTTGTCGCGGTCAAACAGGATCAGTTCGTTGGCCGCCGGGCCGATCAGATTGACTCCGCGCCGGCCAAAGCTGCGCACGCGATAAACCGGTCCATGGGCGGCGCGCATCCGCGCAGTAAACGCATCGGGATCTGCCAGTTCCATCAAAGTCGTGCCCACGATCGGCCAGCCGTCGTCGCCGGGGATGTGGTCGAGCGCGGCATCGCCGGGATAGCGCGTCCAATGGGGATTGCCATGGTCGGACTGTATTGCGCCCGGTTGCGCGTGCCCGGCTTGCGCCAGTGCGATGTTCCCCACCTGTAATCTCCCGCCATTGCGCTGTGTTTTGCTGATAATGACACGAATGTCAGCAAGCGCAATGGGGGGCATTGGAGCTTGCGTTAAATCTGAAACAGGGTGCCTCCGGCGGACAAGGGTTGCACCCCTGTATCCCGTTATCGGGCGTGTTGTCCGCGATTACGCCCCGCCGCAAAGCGGCAGTCGTCTCCCGGCGCAAGGTGGAGGCAAGACCTACCAAGTGCACCCCGTGGCCAACGAACCCGGGATGCAAGGGTGTCGCCCTTGCCCGCCTAAGGAGCCTTGTCGCTGTTGCTGGGTCTGGCGCTAGATCCAGCCCGCCAGTTCGCGCTGAACCAGCGCGGTTGTCAGCGCGACGCCTTCAGCGCCGGCATTCAGGCAGGACAGAGCCGCAAATTGGCTGCCGCCCGCACCCAAAAATTCCTCGCGCCCGCGGATCGCCAGTTCTTCCAGTGTTTCGAGGCAATCGACCGAGAACCCGGGCGCGGCAATCGCGATCCGCCGCGTACCGGCGCGCGCTTCGCGCATCAGCGTGGCATCAGTTGCCGGTTCAAGCCACTTGGCGCGGCCAAAGCGCGACTGGAATGCGGTTTCGAGGCGCAAGTCGGGATGGCTGCATGCAAAAGCTGCGCCCAGCAGGCGCGACGTCTTGCGGCAATGACAGTGATAGGGATCGCCCAATTGCAGCGTGCGTTGGGGCATGCCGTGATAGCTTAGCAACAGCAGTTCGGGCGCGAAATCCAGCGCAGCGATCTGGCGTGACAAGTCGCGGTGGAGCGCAGCGATATAACCCGGATCGTCATGCCACGGCGGCATCGTGCGCAGCGCGGGCAGGCGCCGCGTGGCCAAGACCCAGCGCGCCACATCATCGAGCACGCTGGCGGTCGTCGCTGCGGAAAAGTGCGGGTAGAGCGGGGCCACCAGGATGCGTTCGCAACCATCGGCCAACAGCGCATCGAGCTGTGCGGCAATCGCGGGCTGGCCATAGCGCATGGCATGGCGCACGATCACGCCATCGCCAAGCGCCGCCTGCACTGCGCTGGTCAGCGCTTTGGTCAGCGTCGCCAGCGGCGATCCTTCGGGCCCCCAGACCTGGGCATAAGCATGGGCCGACTTTTTGGGCCGGGTGGTGAGAATGATCCCGCGCAAGATCGGTTGCCACACGAGCGCAGGGATTTCGACCACGCGCCGATCGGACAGAAACTGTTTGAGATAGCGTTTGACCGCGCCTGGCTCTGGCGCATCGGGCGTGCCCAGATTGACGATCAGTACGCCCACGCGGCCAGTGGCAATCGCGGGATGGTCTTGTGGCCGGTGGGGGTGGTGGGGGGGGGGCATCGTTTCGGGCATCAGGAACTTTCGTGCGAGGATGGCACCGACAGCAGTGGCAGGCGGCGAAACCGCGTGCCACTGGCCGAAAACAGCGCATTGGCAACCGCAGGCGCGACCGCCACCATGCCCAGCTCGCCTGGATCGAACGGTTCGGCGTCGCTGGCGGCAAAAGCTAGATCGACTTTTGGGCAATCGGCCAGCAGCGGCAGGCCAAGCGCGCCAATTCGGCCCGCACCCGGCAATCCGGCGGTCCAGCGCGTGCTGCCGCCCAGCGCGTGGGCCAGCCCGAACATCAGCCCGCCCTCGATCTGCTGATGCGCAATGTCGCGATTGACGATCCGGCCGATGTCGCAAAACGCCGCCAGACTTTCGACGTGAATCGCGCCCGATGCCATGCGTGCGGTCGCGATGACCGCGATATAGCCCAGGCGTGGTCCTTCGGGCGCGTTCAGCATCATGCAGTGGCAGGCGATGCCCTGGCCCGATCCGCCGCCCCCGCCGCCCCACATCGCCAATTGCGCCGCGCCCTGCAATGCGGCGACCAAACGCGGTTCGCTGCCCAGCATGCCGACGCGAAATGACAGCGGCTCTATACCTGCAAAATGCGCGCATTCATCGATGAAGCTTTCGGTGACAAATGCGGTCATCGCATCGCCGCCACCGCGCATGCGCCCGACTGGCAGGCTGATACTGACGGGCACATGGTCGACTGCGCGTTCAGGAATGGCGTAAATCGGCATCGCGCCTGTCAGCGCCAGCGAATCGGCACAGCCCGCCGCGTGATCTTGCGCGGCGCGCGCGTCCATCGCGCCAAACAGACGCGCGCCAGCCTCGATCGCGCTGGCCGGGGTGGCCATGCGCGCGCGCCAGCCGATCACATGCTGTTTGGCCGGATCGAACGCGGCGCTGACTTGCGCGGCCAGTGGCGCGCGCGGATACCCGGCCAGCGTTTCCTGCCAGCGTGACCAGGTCAATTGCACCGGACGGCCTAGTTTGCGCGCGATCACCGCGACTTGTTCGGCGATGCGGGTATCGAGCCGCGCGTCAAAACTGCCGCCCGCCGCCAGCGGATAGACGGTGACCGCCGCGCGTGACACCCCGGCGCCGCGCGCGGCGGCGTGCGCGGCCAATTCGGGCGCCTGGCTGGCGATCCATAGCTCCAACCGGCCATGGCTGAGGCGCGCGGTCGCGCTGGCAGGCTCTAGCGGGGCGTGGAGCGCGGGTTCGATGTCATACCGTGCCGCCAGCGCGGGGTGTGCCAGCAGTGGATCGGGATTGCCAAATGCCGCAATGCGTGTGGCCGCCCCGTGCGCCAGCGCGGTTTCGAGCGCGGCAGCGTTGGCGATCGAATCGACTGCGCGCCCGCCTTCGTCAGGATCGACGCGAAAGCGCGGGTCCATCGCGGTCACCGCGCGATCGGCGGCGTGCCAGGTGCGGGCGACAGCGGCCAACCAGCGGGATTGTGCAATGACCGCAATCACCCCGGGGATACGGCTGGCCGCGGCCTGGTCGTGGCTCGCCAATCGGCAAAGGCCCTGCGGGCCTTGTGCGATTGCAGCGTGGACCATACCGGGCAAGCGGACGTCGGCGGCAAAGACCAGGCTGCCATCGACTTTGGCAGGCAAGTCGATACGGGGGAAATCGGGGCGGGAGAAATCGGGCGCATCGCTCTGACTTGGCGGTGCATCGGCGCTTTGGCGCGCAGGCGTCGCGCGCAAAACAGGCGTGGGCAGAACGCCGGTCAGCGCGGTATCGATCAGTTGCGCAAACGGCCAGCGTTGTTTGCCGCACACGACGTGATGATCGCGCGTGTCGCACGCCGCTACCGCCACGCCTGCGTCTTGCGCGGCGGCGGCGACCAGCGCCCCGCGCAGCGCGGCAGCAGCCAGTCGCAGGCGCGGCTCAAACGCGGCCAGCGTCGTGCCGCTGCCGGTCACCAGCACCGGGACCCGATCCGCCTGATAGCGCACCAAGGCATCGCCCGGCGCCCCGGCCAACGCGTCTGCCAGCGTAGCGCCGACAAATGGAACGCCCGCGATCACGCGCGGCAGCCACATCCCGGCCCAGGCCGCAGCAATCACCGGATCGGCGTAAAACGGGCTGAGCGGTGCCGGCTCCACCCCGACGCGGCGCCAGTCGGCGCCCAGTTCGACCGCGACGATCTGCGCGGCCAGCGTGGTCACGCCCTGGCCCATCTCGGTCGCAGGCACCGCCACGCTGACGCTGCCATCACGTGCCAGCCGGATCAGCCCGTCGATCAGATGCTCGCCATCACTTGCCACCAGCGGCGCACGGTAATGGCGCGGCACCAGCGCCAGCCCGATCACCAACGCGCCAGCAGTGCCCGACCCGATCAGCACGGCGCGGCGGGTCAATCGAGAAGGGGGGCGCGCCATCGGATAGGTTTAGATCAAGCGGTTCGATCGAGCCAGTCGGCGATACGCTGCGCAATCGCGCGATAGGCATCGGCCAGCGGGCCTTCGCCTGCCGCAGGCGGTTCGCCCGCATCGCTGCCCGCGCGGATCGCCATTGCCAACGGTATCCGCCCCAGGAACGGCATGTCCCGATCGGTTGCCGCCGCTTGCGCGCCGCCATGACCAAACGGATCGCTGGCCTCGCCGCAATGCGGGCAGATGTAGCCGGCCATGTTTTCGACCATGCCGATCAGGGGCACGCCGCCTTGTTCAAACAACCCGATCGCGCGGGTCGCGTCGATCAGCGCGAGGTCTTGCGGGGTCGACACGATCACCGCGCCGGCCGGTTTGTATTTCTGCAACATCGTCAATTGCACATCGCCGGTGCCCGGCGGCAGATCGACGACCAGGGTTTCGATATCGCCCCATTCGGCATCGACCAGCTGGCCCAGCGCATTGCCCGCCATCGGCCCGCGCCACGCAATTGGCTGGCCCGGTTTCACCAGGTGCGCCATCGACAGCA
>JAYTHT010000543.1:0-2881 GCA_043732365.1 Novosphingobium sp.
CCCGAAACGAAGTTTCGGATCAGACGTTCAGCCTTCACCGAACATCCGCTTTTGCGCGGCCTCGATTTCTTCGAGATACCGACGACGCGCGTACTTTTCGCTCAGCACGCCGATCACCCGTCCAGCCTCGTCCACCACCGCCAATTCGTCGGCGCCATCGTCATCGAATGCGTTCAGGATCGGCTTTATCGCACTGTCCGACAGCAGCATGATCGTGGTCTGCCGCGCAAGCGGCGCCAGCGGCAACGCCGGATCAAGCGTTGGGTCATAAGCTGCCGACGTTGGTACAATCCCCTGATACACACCAGTCGCGTTGACCATGATCGCCTTGCTGGCCGAACCCAGCGGCACCATTTTGCGAAACGCGCCGATCGTCATGTCGTGGGGCACTGTCACAAAATCGCGCCGCATCAACCGCGCCGCTGTCAGGCCGAGCATCCAGCCGATGTCGCGCGGCGAACGGATATCGGACCCGCGCACGTGCAGCCGCCAGGTCGAAAACGAATAACCGAACGCCTCTCGCGTGACCGAACTGGCGATCAGCGCGGCAGTCATCACCACGCCCATCAGCGAAAAATCATGCGTGGTTTCCAGCGTCAGCAGCGCCAGAGTCATCGGCCCACCAATCACCGAAACACACAGCGCGGCCATGCCGACCAGCGCGAAATCGGTCGGGTCGAAAGTGGCCCCCAGATTGGCCAGATTGAGGGCTTCGGCAAACGCCTGCCCTGCCAGCGAGCCCAGGAACAGCGAGGCAAAAAACAGCCCGCCGCGAAACCCGCTGGCCAGCGAAATCACGGATGCGGCAATTTTCAGCATGAGGATCAGCACCAGAAACTGCACCGGCGGACGGGTCAGCAGGTCGAGATGCAACGCGCCATGGCCCGCCGACAGCGCCTGCGGTGATAACCAGGCAATCGGCATCAGCAGCGCGCCGCCCAGCACCGGGCGCCACATGCTGCCGCGCGTCACCACCTGAAAAATTCGTTCGACCTGGGTAACCAGGCGCATCACGACGATGCCAAGCCCCGCACAAATCAGCCCCAGTGCAACCGCCGCGCCGTAATCGAAAACCGTGCGCGCGCGCGTCACCGTTATCGCCACCAGATAAGGCTCGACGCCAAGCCAGCGCAGCACCAGTACCCCGGCCAAAGCGGCGGCAATGACCGGCGCAACCGCCGCGATACTGTATGACCCGATTACGATTTCAAACGCATAGAACGCGCCGGCCAGCGGTGAACCAAACGCCGCGCCGACCCCGGCGCCCGCGCCCGCGCCGACCAAAGTGCGCAAATCGGCACGGCGCAAATTCAACTGCTGGCCCAGCAGCGAGGCCAGCCCGCCCCCCACTTGCGCATATGTCGCCTCCAGCCCGACAGACGCGCCGCACCCGTTCGACACGATCGTCTGCGCCGCGATCACCAGATTGTCGCCGCCGGGGATGCGCCCGCCGTGCAGCGCATTGGCCTCCACCACGTCGACCGGCGCCCAATGAGGGGTGTTGGCGCGCCGCGCCAGCCAGCGGCCCAGCAGCACCAGGATCGCACCGCCAAACGGCAAAGCCAGCAGGCGCCAGGGATGCTGGATCGAAGTCAGCGCACTCAGCCGGTTGATCGTCACGCCATACAGCACGCGCTGCATCGCGTGCGCCAGCCAGCCTTGCGCCAGCGTGGCCAGCCCGGCGGCTGTGCCCACAGTCGCCGCCAACAAAATGAACGCGGCCTCGCTTTCGCGCAGCCAGCGCCGCACGCGCACCGCGATCGTGCGTACGGGCCGCGTCATGCGCCTGCCCCCCTCATGCCAAGGTCACTCTCATGCCATGGTCCTGATCCGCGCGACCAGCAGCGCGGCGACCACGCAACACACCGCCGCAGCGGTAAACCCGGGCCGCCACAGCGCATCCGCTGTCCCGCCCGACACCATCAGCACGATCAGCGGCACCAGGATCGACGGCGCGGTGTTGGCCAAATTCATATAGCCCAGCACTTCCCCCGGCCGTGCGTGGCCGTGCAACAGTTGCGCAACCAGCGCCGCATCCAGCGCCAGATACGCGATCAGCCCAGCCTGAAACAGCCCATACCCCACTAACAGCACCCAGCCGTTACCCCCCTGCAACAGCATCAGCGCCAATGCCGTGACCAGCGCCCCGGCAATCATCGGCGCGCGCCGACGACCCCGCCGATCCGACCAGTGCCCGGCCAGCATCGTCACCACCAGCACGACGATCGTCGATGTCACAACCAGCCGGCCATACAACACATCGGTCGATTGCCCGGGCAGCAGCCCTGCCCGCGCGGGATGGCGCACCAGAAACAGATAGAAATAGGTCATCACAAATGCGGCGCCCGCCTGCACCAGCGCCCGCGCACATCCGGCACGCACCAGATCCGCGCGGTGCTGTACGCTCCGTGGCAGTCCCGCTTTATTGACCACCGGCTCGCGTTCGGCCTGCGCGAATGGCCAGGCGATCACCAGCGGCGCGACGCTCATACCGACCACAACCGCGATCGCAACAAACGGCATCGCCCCTTGGTTTGAAAACGCCCCATTGTTTGAAAACGCCCCATGGTTCGGAAACGCAAGAGCCACTGCGCCCGTGCCCAAACTGGCGAGTGGCATCGCCAGATTGGTCAGCGCCGCCACCCGGCCTTTGGCTCGGTTGGCGAAATGATCGATCAACAAAGCGCCCAGTGGCCCGAACAACAGATTGAGCGCGCATTGAAACACCACCAGTCCTACGATAATCGTGCTGACCTGCCGCGCCACTCCCAACCCCGCCAGCGCCACCACGGTCAGCACCAGCCCCAGCGCGATCGGCGCGCGCCGGTTGCCGTGGCGCCTGCGCCAGCCATCGCTGAACCATCCGGCAAGAATATGCGCC
>JAYTHT010000544.1:0-2880 GCA_043732365.1 Novosphingobium sp.
GCAATCGGTCCCTCGCACGCCGTGAACGGCTGGGCGCATATGAACGCGCACAGCACTTTTGCGTCCGCCAGCGTTCAGGTTGGCGGTTGTAAAAAGTACCTCATGGTAACGAATCGCTGCCGGGACGAACATGGACTTATCAGTCCAGCCGCAGGCAGCACGAACCAAGGAGGCGTATGATGATCACTTTCAAGAAAGCCGCTTTGGGCACAGCGATGGCAGCCACGCTCGCAGCGGGTATGCTGGCTGGTGCCGCGCCTGCCGATGCGCACTCTTATTACGGTCGTGGCTATTACGGCGACGGTGGCGGCATTGCCGTTGCTGCGGGTCTGGTCGGCCTAGCCGCCGGGGTGGCGATTGCGTCTGATCGTGGGGATTACGGGTATCCGGAACAAGGCGGCTATTACGCGTCGCCAGTTGGTTATGACGGCTGCTATAACGCGTATCCCGGTTATGAGGGGTACTGCTATCCCGCAGGTTATTACACCAATATCGGCTGGGGCTACCGTGATGGCGGCTGGTGGTACGGCGGCGCACGCTATGCGCGTCCTTACGTGATTGGCGGGTATCGCGGCGGCGGCGGGTATTATCACGGCGGCTATGGCTATCGCGGTGGATACAACGGCGGCGGTTATAACGGCGGCGGTTATAATGGCGGCGGCTACCGTGGTGGATATAACGGCGGTGGCTATGGCGCACGCGGCGGTTACGCCGGTGGCGGCGCCTATCATGGCGGTGGCGGCTACGGCGGCGGCGGTTACCACGGCGGTGGCGGATACCAGGGCGGCGGTGGTTACCACGGCGGCGGTGGGCATGTGGCTTATGCTGGCGGCGGCTACCACGGTGGTGGCGGCGGGCACGGTGGTGGCGGCGGCGGAAACCACGGCCATCGTTAATCCGGTCTGATTTTGGAACGAAGGCCGGGTCGGCGCACCTTTACGAAGGGGGCCGACCCGGTTGTCCCATTGATGGGGTGGCTGCCAGCGCAGCATACAGCGCGAACGGGTCGATCACCGCACGGCCCAGTGCGGCCTCAAATGCCGCCTGGGATGACGCTGCGCCATAATCGCGCCGGGCTTCCCCAGCCAGGTTGGACTGGAAAATGCCCGCCGCGCTGACCGGCAGGAAATCCTCATACGTAATCGGCTCCAGCCCGTGCGCGCCGTGCCGAACGTAAATCAGGTCTTCGCGCACCAGCGTCGCAAAATCGTCGGGAAACGCGTCAAATGCATGCGGGTCCACGGCTGCCAACAGACGATCGTACAATGCGCGGCCTTTGGGGGTCAGCGCCGCACCGCGTTGTTCGATTTCGCCAAACCGCGCGGTGTGCTGCCCCTCTTGTCCCGCAAACGACACCGCCTCGGTCAGGGCCTTGAAACTGGTCTGGCGCAACAGGATCGGGATTTTGCGCGCAGGCGGCCCCTCGATCACGGCCTTGGCATCGATCCCGCGCGCGCCCATTTGCGCCTGCACCGCGTCGATATCGAGCGTGCGCGGGGTCAGATGGTTGATATGCGGGCCTTTGAATGCGACGATGTCGGCAATCAGGCGATGCTGCGCGGCCAGACGTTGATAAGTTTCGGCGGTGACCGTCGCTTCGCTGTGCCACCGAAACGTTTCGAGCATCGCGGCAACAAATGCATGCGCGGCGGTGTCATCCAGCCCGCCATCGCGCTCTGCCCTGTTAATCAGGTCCAGCGCTTCGGGCGAAAAGATCGCGCGCCGCGCCAGAATCGCCGCAACCTCTTTGCGCAAAGCCGCGTCACCGATCAACTCGATGCGCAGCAAAGAACAGAACACGCGAAATGGATTGGCCGCCAGTGCCGTCTCGGTCACCGGGCGAAATGCAGTTGAATGCACCGGCACGCCAGCCATGGCCAGGTCGTAATAGCCAACCGGCACCATGCCCAGGACCGCAAAGGCGCGCGCCATCATCGCCAGTTCCTGGGCCGTGCCCAGCCGGATTGCGCCATGCCGTTCGACCGCGATCCGCTCTGGCGCTGCATCATCGGTTCGCGCGTTCACGTTGCTGACGATTTCGAGCAGGTCGGCGTATAACGGCACTTCGGCACGGTACATGTCCGACAGCGCGGCGGCGAACCGCGCGCGGATCAGGTCTGGCTCGACAAAGGCTGGCATCGGGGGTTTATCCTTGGCTCACTTGCATCGGTCATGGCCATGGCATACCCCCAAAATCAAGTGCAAGCGGCATCAAGCGCAATGCTGCACCAAAAGAATAAGGTGTGCCGATGCCAAATTTGCTGAAATCGCCAGATCTGTTGAAATCATATGACCCGGCGACAGGTGATTGCGTGTGGCAGGGCCCGGTGTCCGATGCCGCTGCCTGTGCCGCAGCCGTTGCCCGTGCCCGCGCCGCCGCGCCCGGCTGGGCGCGCCGGGCGCTTGTGGAACGCGTGGCAATTGCGCGCGCTTATGCCGGCGTGCTCGATGCGCGCCGTGAAGATCTGGCGCGGCTGATCGCGCGCGAAACCGGCAAATTGGTGTGGGAAGCACGCACCGAAGTCACTGCGATGATTGGTAAAGTCGATATCTCGATCCGGGCGCAGGCCGAACGCGCGGGCACCAGCGATACCGCGCAACCGTTTGGCCGCGCCGTGCTGCGCCACCACCCGCATGGCGTGATGGCGGTGCTGGGGCCATACAATTTCCCCGGGCATTTGCCCAATGGCCATATCATTCCCGCGCTGCTTGCGGGCAATACGGTGGTGTTCAAACCGTCCGAACTGACCCCGGGGGTTGGTGCCGCGATGGTCGATGCCTGGCATGCGGCGGGCCTTGCGACCGATGTCCTGCAAGTGTTGCAGGGCGGACGCGACACCGGCGCGGCGCTGCTCGATCAGGATATCGACGGGCTGTTGT
>JAYTHT010000545.1:0-9522 GCA_043732365.1 Novosphingobium sp.
TATGCCGCCATAAAGCCCGATCCGACAAGTTGCAATTCACGGTCTACGAACAACTTCGTTCGCAGCCAACAATCGGCCAAATTGCGAGGCCAAAATGCAACGGTCGCCAGTCGACAACGACTGGCGACCCCGAAAGTCGTTTTTGGTATTCGCCGGAGTTCGCTCCGCCGATCAGGATCGGCGGGGCAAACCTAAAGGCTCAATACTTCTGCTGGCGCTCGTACAGACCGCGGTAGTGCTGGATGCGTGTCACGCGCAGGCCCTGCATCCCTGATCGATCGACAGCCCGCTGCCACGAGGCAAATTCTTCGAGAGTCAGGTTGTAGCGTTCGCAGACTTCGTCGATCGTCAGCAATCCGCCATTGACGGCAGCGACCACTTCGGCCTTTCGCCGGACGACCCAGCGGGTCGTTGCCGGTGGCGGCAGACTGTCGATCGTGAGAGGTTCACCCAAAGGCCCGATGACTTGGACGGGCCGAATTTTCTGGTTTTCAATCATGGCTGTTCTCATCGGCTTGGCGCTCCGCAAAAGCGCTCAGCGAGGTTTGGCGGCTATCAACCGGTGTGCCCTGATTGTCTTTTCCATACGTTGAAGAGGTTGAGTTAACGTCGTGGTTACCTGTTTCAAAATGTTCGAGCATAAGTGCTGTTCCACTATGAAAACTGCCCGGTACACCACCCGACGTGGTGCCGGGTCGGGTGTAGGTCGGATGGCCCGCACGCACACGCTGCACAACACCGCTACTAATCAGCGCGACATCCAGCCCCCCCAGGCTGCGCCGGAAATCCTGCGCCGCAACCAGCCGAGCGCAAAGTTCGCTCCAGCCAAGCGGGCGCAGTGCCGTTTCAACATCGGTCGCGCCAAAGGCGTGTAGATCGTGCAATCCCATTTCCATACGCGAGACTTACGCCGAGTGTGGATAAGAGACGGTAAAAGCCGCCTTCACATGTGGTTAGGCATCCTTAAGCAGATGATACATATGCGGCCGTAGTGTCTTTTAACGGGACAGCCAGCCATGGCGCAATGCGGCAAAAACGGCTATGAAGCACGCATGTCCGCGCCAAACCTCCCGATTTCCGCCAATTCCTCGTCTGCACCTGTGGATGCCAATTTGATGCCATTTATTTTTGAAGATGCGGTCGCCGATCCAGGCCGATTGTTTGACCTGCCCCGCGCTGCAAACCTTTGCCGTATTGTGGTTGCAATGTCAGGCGGGGTCGACAGTTCGGTCGTTGCGGCGCTCGCGGCTGCCAGCGGGGCCGAAGTCATTGGCATAACGCTACAATTATACGACCATGGCGCCGCATCCGGGCGCAAAGGGGCCTGTTGCGCCGGTGATGACATCCGCGACGCGCGCGCGGTCGCCGATCGGCTGGGGTTTGCGCATTATGTGTTCGACCATGAAAACGATTTTCGCGAATCGGTGGTTGATCGCTTTGCCGACGATTATCTCGCCGGTCGGACACCGATCCCGTGCATCCGTTGCAACATGGGGCCCAAATTTACCGATCTGTTGCGCATGGCGCGCGATCTGGGCGCCGATTGCCTGGCCACCGGGCATTATGTTCGCCGCCTGGCCGCCGACAACAATGCCGACAATACCGCTGACAATAACACTGTGACTCTCAATCGTGCGGTCGATCCGGCGCGCGACCAGTCATACTTTCTTTATGGCACGACCCCTGAACAACTGGCGTTTCTGCGTTTTCCGTTGGGCGGCCTGCCCAAAAGCGATGTGCGCGCGATCGCCGCAACGATGGGGTTGGGCGTTGCGACCAAACCCGACAGCCAGGACATCTGTTTTGTGCCCGATGGCGATTACGCCCGAGTCGTCAGCGCGATCCGGCCGCACGGCGCGTTGCCGGGCGATATTGTCCACGCCGAAAGTGGCGCGGTACTGGGCACCCACAAAGGCATCATCCATTTCACCGTTGGCCAGCGACGCGGGCTGGACATCGGTGGCCAGCCGCAGCCGCTGTATGTAATCGAACTCGATGCGCCGGGCCGCCGCGTGCTGGTCGGCCCGCGCGAAATGCTGGCGGTCGCGGTCGCGCATCTGGAAGACACCAACCGGATCGGCCCGCTGCCACTGTCCGGACCGTTGACCGCCAAAGTGCGATCGCTGGCCAAGCCGGTCCCGATCACGCTCGAAGGGCCACTGGGCGACGGAGCGCCAACGACGATCCGCTTTGCCACGCCCGAATACGGCGTTGCGCCCGGGCAGGCGGCGGTAATTTATGCAGGCGACCGCGTCGTCGGCGGCGGCTGGATCGAACGGACTGAAAAAGCAGCCTGAATTTTCCAGAACCTGAATCTTCTAATGACCGCCCGTCCACGGCTGGAGCTGGCATCCCCAGCCTTCGCGATACGTCGCGGTCTGGTGGGCCAGGAACAGAAAATTGGCCGTCACGCTGCGGCTTGATGGATCATTGCTCAGGCTGACCCAGCTGGTCGCGCCCTCCATATCCTTGTGACAATCGTTCAGCGTACGCCCGCCCAGATAACGGCACGAACATGCGACCCGCGCCCCGTACGAGGCGCCCGTCTGGGCATAGCGCCGCGCCGGGGACCAGATCCATGCGAGCCCGGCGACGATCAGTAGCGCCAGCGCCAGCCACACCGCGCGGCGCCAGCGCCGACGCGGTTGCACGATGGCAGATGGGGCTGGCCCTGATTCTCGTTCGGTACCGGATTTTCGGTTGGTGCCTGATTTTCGTTCTGTGTTTGTCATTGCCTGGCGCGCGAAACTCGGTGAAGGAACGGGCAACATGATTCCCGACCGGTTGATCCTTATCGCTCCCCTTGCGCTCGTGCCAGCGCTGATCGCCTGCCATTCGGCGCCGGTAGCAATCCCGCTCAGCCCGGCGGCGCGTGCAGCGGTCATTGCCGCCCCGGGCAATACGACCAGCGAGGCGCTGGCGCAAAGTATCGACACCGCGTTTACCGCGCCTGATATAGGTGAAACCCGCGCGTTGATCGTGTGGCACGACGGCAAAATGGTCGCCGAACGCTATGCGCCGGGCTATAGTCGCAATACCCGGTTTATCAGCTGGTCGATGGCCAAATCGGTGACCGGGGTGCTGATCGGGATGCTGGTTTCCGACGGACGCTTGCGACTTGATTCGGCCGTGCCCATCCCCTTGTGGCAACGCCCGGGCGATCCGCGCGGCGAAATCACATTGCGCCAGTTGTTGCAGATGCGATCGGGGCTGCGCCATGTCGAGGCGGGTGATCCACCCTACACATCAGACGAAGTGCGCATGCTGTTTCTCGATGGACGTGATGACATGGCCCGCTATGCCGAGGCGCAGCCGCTGCAATACGACGCCGGGCAGAAATGGGTTTATTCGACCAACACCACAGTCATTCTGGCCGACCTGGCCGCGCGCGTGCTGGCACCGGGCGCCAACCCCGAGATGCGGCGCCGCGTCGTGCTCGATTATTTGCGCACGCGGTTGTTCGATCCGGTGGGCATGCATTCGGCGGTGCCCGAATTCGATGCCGCAGGTACTATGGTGGGCGGCAGCGCGATCCACGCCAACGCGCGCGATTGGGCGCTGTTTGGCGAGTTCCTGCGTCATCGCGGCGCAGCGGGCGGGGTGCAACTGGTGCCGCGCCAATGGATCGATTTCATGACATCGCCGTCCCCGCGCGAATCGCAATATGGTGCGCAAATCTGGCTTAACCGCCCGGCGACCAGTGGCAGCCCATCGCTGTTTCCCGACAAGGGCCCCGACGACCTGTTCGCGTGCGAGGGACATTTGGGGCAATTTGTGCTGGTTTCGCCATCGCTCCGGCTGGTCGTCGTTCGATTGGGGATGACGCCCGAGGACCATACCGCCCGCGTTGCGGCAAAGCTTGGCGATCTGGTAGGATTATTCCAATAGAGCTTTTGGCGCGCCTTGCGCCATCAGCGCGGGGCTTTCTTCGGGTAACGCCCTTAACAAATCCTGCGCGCCCAGGGCGTTTTCATCGACCAGCCCTTCGGGATCGGGATGGATCAGGATTTCGGTCCCGGGAAATTCACAGCCCAGCGCCTCTTCGATCTCGTCCATCACATCATGCGCCTGGGTTACGGTCATCGTCCCGTCGACCCAGACGTGGAATTGCACAAAATCGCGATTGCCACTGGTGCGCGTGCGCAAGTCATGAATGCCTTTCAGCGCGGGATGGCGCGCCGCCACCGCCAGAAACCGTTCGCGTTTTTCGACCGGCCATTCGCCGTCCATCAACTGTTCGATTGCCTGTTGCGACGCTTGCCATGCGCCCCAACCGAGCCATGCGGCAATGGCCAGCGCAAACACCGCATCGGTACCCTGGATGTGACCCCAGCGTTCGATCGCCAAGGCCGCGATCACGGCCAGATTGAGTACCAGATCGGCGCGGTAATGGACATGGTCGGTGGCGATCGCCACGCTTCTGGTGCGCGCAATCACGTGGTGTTGATACGCGACCAGCACCAGCGTCGCGCCGATCGCCAGTGTCGAAACTGCAATACCAAGGCCGGGATCTTCGACCCCGCCATGGCCAAACATCTGCCCGATGGCACGCACCGCCAGACCAATCGCAGACAGCGATATCAGCACGACCTGAAACATTGCCGCTAGCGCCTCGGCCTTGCCGTGGCCAAACCGGTGGTTGTCATCGTCGGGAATGGCCGCAATCCAAACGCCGAGCAGCGTCGAAAGACTGGCGATCAGGTCGAGCGCGGTGTCCGCCAGACTGCCCAACATCGACACCGACCCCGTGGACAGCGTGGCCCAGGCTTTCAGCCCTAACAGCAATGTCGCCACCGCAATCGACGCGAATGCGGCGCGGCGGTTTAGCCGCCCGCGGGCCGCAGCGGTCAGGTGCGTGGGCAAAACTGTGGGGCTGGTGTCCGTCATCGCCGCTGCCTCTACGGGTAGAGCATGGTGCTGGTCCAGCCTGCTGTTTCACCAATCCGCACGAAGCGGCGGCGTTCGTGCAGGCGAAATTCGCGGTCCTGCCAAAATTCGATCGCATCGGGCCGCACGCGATAGCCCGACCAGTGCGCCGGGCGCGGCACGTCGCCCGTGGGGTACTGCGCGCGCAGGGCCGCGACCCGGTCGATATAGACGTCCCGGCTGGCAAGCGGGCGCGACTGATCCGATGCCGCCGAGCCCAGCCGCGATTCGGGATGCCGACTGGCGAAATAGGCGTCGGCCTCTGCCTTGGTAACTTCGCTGATTACCCCCTCGATACGGATCTGCCGGCGCAGGCTTTTCCAGTGAAACATTAGCGCGACATGCCGATTGGCAGCAAGTTCGATACCCTTTCGACTTTGGAAATTGGTGTAGAACACAAAGCCGTCGGGTCCATGGCCTTTCAACAGCACCATCCGCACGGACGGATGACCATCGGGAGTCGCGGTGGCCAGCGCCATCGCATTGGGATCGTTGGGCTCGTTGGTTTGTGCTTGCGCAAACCAGGTTTCGAACACGGCAAAGGGATCGTGATCGGGAATGGCATCAGATTCAGGCATGAAATGGGTATTCCGTCGGTTTGCTGAGTTTGTACCCTAATCCTTTGCGAGTGGCCTGCCCAGCCGACCTGATGGGAAGGCCATTTGTGTCGCGAGGGAAAACTTGCAGGATCGGGGCCGAGAACCTAGCTATCACAACCATGGCAGACCCTTATACCACTCTTGGCGTCGATCGCAGCGCCACCGAAAAAGATATCAAGTCCGCTTATCGCAAGCTGGCCAAAGAACTGCACCCCGATCGCAATCGGGACAATCCGCGCGCAACCGAACGGTTTGGCCTGGTAACCCAGGCCTATGATTTCCTGTCCGACAAGGACAAGCGCGCGCAATTCGATCGCGGTGAAATCGATGGCGATGGCAATCCCGCAGCGCCGTTCGGATTTGGCCGGGGTGCCGGCCAGGGCGGATTTCGCCATGACGGCTATGAGGGGTTTGCAGGCAGCCCGCCGGAAGGCGGCCCCGACCTGAGCGATTTGTTCGAAGGCCTGTTTGGCGGACGCGGCGGTGGTGCCGGCGGGCGGCGGGGCCCCGCTTCACGCGGTGCGCCCCCACGCGGCGGCAATGTGCCCTATCGGCTGGTCGTGCCATTCACCGATGCCGCCACGCGAGCGGCGCAGCGGATCACATTGCGCGATGGCAAGACAATCGACCTGAAATTGCCAGCGGGTGTCGAACACGGCCAACAAGTCCGTCTGCCCGGCAAAGGCGACCCGGGACCAGGCGGCGCAGGCGATGCGATGGTCACGATCGAAATCGCGGCCCATCCGTTTTTTGAACGCGACGGTGACAATATCCGCGTCGATGTGCCGATCACGCTCGACGAAGCGATCAGCGGTGGGCGCGTCAAAGTACCCACCGTCGATGGCGCGGTCATGCTGACGATCGCGCCGGGTACCACCGGCGGCAAGACGCTGCGCCTGAAAGGCAAAGGGTTCAGCCGCAAGGACGGTGAACGCGGTGACCAGCTGGTCACGATGCAAATCGATTTGCCCGCCGACGATGCCGATCTGAAACGTCGGCTCGAAGGGTGGCACGACACGCGCAATCCGCGTGCGCGCCTCGGTATTTGACGCGAATCGGGCCCTTGACGGAACAGTCGCCCGATATCGTTCCGGGCGGCCTGGTTGGTATTGGGCCCATTCAGGCCGCAATCGCCGAAAGAGGCGTGGCCAGCCTGTCGCCCGAGGCGCGGCGCGAATATGCGCAGTATGGGCAGGACCATGCCGAGTTCTTGCGCCTGTATTGGCCTGCACGGTCGCGGCGGCGTGCGATCCGGGTTGTGCGCCGGGTCTGGGCCGGGGTCATCAACGATGGCACCATCCATGCGGGCAACTTTGCCTATATGGTGCTGATTTCGCTGTTTCCGTTCTTTGTTACCGGGGCCGCACTGTTTTCGCTGGTCGGGCGGGGAAGCGCGCGTGAGGCCGCGCTGGCCACGGTCCTTGCGGCATTTCCGCCCGATGTCGCCAGCGTGCTCGACCCGATCGCCCGCAAAGCTCTGGCGGCGCGCACCGGGTCGTTGTTGTGGCTGGGGGGCGCAGTCGGGCTGTGGACCGTGGGCAGCCTGGTTGAAACGATCCGCGATGTGTTGCGCCGCGCCTATGGCACGCGCGTGACCCGCGCCTATTGGCAGCGGCGGCTGGGCTCGACCGGGCTGATTGTCGCATCGGTCGTGCTGATCCTGCTGTCGATTACCGCGCAAGTCGCGCTGGCCTCGACCCAGGAAGCGCTGCTTACGCTGGCACCGCATCTCGATGGCTGGATCATGACGTTTGCATTGTCACGGTTTGCGCCAACGCCATTGTTGTTTGGCGCGCTGTGGGTGCTGTTTGTCTCGCTGTGCCCCGGCGCCTATCGCGGATCGCGCTATCCCAAATGGCCCGGCGCGCTGTTCGTTACCGTATGGTGGCAAGTGATCGCCCTGTTGCTGCCAAAGCTCATGCGCCACGTATTCACCTATGATCTGACCTATGGCAGCCTGGCCGGAGTAATGATCGCGCTTTTCTTTTTCTGGCTTGTCGGCTTAGGGATGGTGGTAGGAGCCGAACTCAATGCCGCGCTGGCCGAAACGCCAGAGGAACGCGATCTGTTGGGCCAGGCAGACAATTTTAAAACCGAGGGCGCATGACCGGACTGATGGAAGGGAAGCGCGGCCTGATCATGGGCCTCGCCAATGACAAATCGCTAGCCTGGGGAATTGCCAAACGGCTGCACGAAGCGGGTGCCGAACTGGCATTCGCCTATCAAGGCGAAGCCCTGGGCAAACGCGTGCGCCCGCTGGCCGCTAGCCTGGACAGCGATTTCCTGATCGAATGCGACGTGTCTGACATGACCGCGCTCGATACGGCTTTTGCGACGCTGACCGAACGCTGGCCGACAATCGATTTCATCGTTCATGCGATCGGCTATTCGGACAAGGCGCAATTGCGCGGCCGTTATTACGACACCACGCTCGACAATTTTTTGATGACCATGAACATTTCAGCCTACAGTCTGGTTGCGGTGACCAAGCGCGCGCTACCGATGATGACAGCCGGCGGCTCGATCCTGACGCTGACGTATTATGGCGCGGAAAAGGTCGTGCCGCACTATAACGTGATGGGCGTTGCCAAAGCCGCGCTGGAGGCCAGCGTGAAATACCTGGCCAACGACTGCGGCCCTGCAGGCATTCGCGTCAATGCGATTTCGGCCGGCCCGATCAAGACGCTGGCCGCCAGCGGGATTGGCGATTTCCGCTATATTCTTAAATGGAACGAGTTGAACGCGCCACTGCGCCGCAATGTCACGATCGAGGATGTCGGCGGTGCCGGGCTGTATTTCCTGTCCGACCTGGCGTCGGGCGTCACCGGTGAAGTGCACCATGTCGACGGCGGCTATCACGTCGTCGGCATGAAGCAGGAAGATGCGCCGGATATTGCGCTCGGTTAAAATGACGCCGGCCCAAGGCCGGACCGCGCCAGCGCGGCGCCAGCCCGGGCGCCTTATTGGTGCCCGGGTTCTGCATCTGTCGGCGGGGTCGCCAGCCCTGTCCCGCGCGCAGGCGCTGACGTTGGCGGCGCCGCGACCGGCTGAACATCGCCTGCCGTGCGTTCTTTGGTCAGCTTCGCGTCGTATTGTTTTTCCAGCACTTCGACGCGACCCTGTTCGGCGGCGGCATCGCTATCGACGCTTTCCAGACGTTTCTCGCGCTCTGCCTCGATCAGCTTGCCAAACCGCACGCTGCTCGATGACTTGCGTTCGGCATAAGCATTGTTGATCAGCTTGCCCAGGCAGCCGGTGTCGCCACCCAGGCCCACCGGCGAACACGAATTGGTCCCGAATGCGCCGACCGTTTCATAGGCTTTGACACGTTCGGTCCATGCCTGGTTCGATGTCTGGTTGGGATTTTCGCGCAAATCTTCGGGAATGCGATAGCGCTCGCCTTCATCCTTGCGCGCGCACACGGTGATTTCATTGCCAGTCGATGCCGGGCAGGCGTCTTTGCCATAGATGATCAACTGGTTGACCTTTTCTTCGCCCCGTTCTGCGGCGAGCGCAGGCAATGACAGGGCCAACCCAAAACCGGCAAAGGCACAAGCGAGCACAGTGGATACGATCAAGCGGTTCATCACGGCAAACTCCGACTGCGGTTCCTCCCCATATAGGGCGTTCCATGCTTGAACGGTAGATGAAGCAAGATCGTTGGCATCAAACCCAAAATCTGGCTGATTACAGCCGCGTCGACAGCCGGATCGCGGCGCGACAGCCCAGGCGGATCGCGTTGAACATCAGGGGATAGCCTGGGGCCCGTTCCGCCCCGGCCCCCAACGCAACATCAAGATGTTCGCGTTCATCATCGCGAAATTCGCGGATCATGTCGGACAGTTCGGGGTCGCTGCCGCCCAATTCATCCAGCTGGTGGGTATAGTGCCGATCGATCTCGGTCTCGATTGCGGCGGTGCAGGCCATCGCCGCCTCTGGCCCGATCAAAGCGGTCACTGCGCCCAGCGCAAAGCCCGCCGCCGACCACAACGGTTGC
>JAYTHT010000546.1:0-9494 GCA_043732365.1 Novosphingobium sp.
GTCATGGCGCCCGAGGCGCAAGGCCGCGACTTGCTCGTTTCCGCGCAGACCGGGTCGGGCAAGACCGTCGCATTTGGTCTGGCGATGGCCGATGCAGTCCTGGCGTCCAACATCGTGGCGCCCGGCCAGACCCCGGCTTCGCGCGCACCCGCCGCGCTGGTGATTGCGCCAACGCGCGAACTGGCGCTGCAGGTCAGCCGCGAACTGGCATGGCTGTTTGCCAAAGCCGGGGCGCGGATCACCACCTGCGTCGGCGGGATGGATGCGTCAAAGGAGCGGCGCGCGTTGTACCAGGGCACGCAAGTTGTCGTGGGCACCCCCGGGCGTTTACGCGATCACCTCGAACATGGCGCGCTCGACTTGTCGTCGTTGAAATATGTGGTGCTCGATGAAGCCGACGAAATGCTCGACATGGGCTTTCGCGAAGACCTTGAGGAAATCCTGGAGGCAACGCCCGCCACGCGCCGCTCGCTGCTGTTTTCGGCAACGATGCCAAAGTCGATCGTCGCGCTGGCCAAGCGGTATCAGCAAGACGCGTTGCGCATTTCGACCGTCAGCGAAACGCCTGGCCATGGTGATATTTCGTACCAGGCGGTCGCGGTATCGCCCAACGATATCGAAAACGCGGTGATCAATCTGCTGCGCTTTCACGAAGCGGAAACCTCCATCCTGTTTTGCGCGACGCGTGACAATGTGCGGCATCTGCATTCCTCGCTGACCGAGCGTGGTTTTGCCGCCGTCGCGCTGTCGGGCGAACACAGCCAGAAAGAACGCAACGCCGCATTGCAGGCGCTGCGCGATGGCCGCGCACGGATTTGCGTTGCGACCGACGTGGCTGCGCGCGGGATTGATATTCCATCGCTCAGCCTCGTGATCCATGTTGAAACGCCGCGCGATGCCGAAATATTGCAACACCGTTCGGGCCGCACCGGACGCGCCGGGCGCAAAGGCGTGGCCGTGCTGGTCGTGCCCTATCCGCGTCGTCGCCGGGTCGAAGGCATGCTGAAAATGGCGCGGGTGCTGGCCGAATGGGTGCCGGTGCCGTCCGCCGAGGCGATCCGCGAACGCGATCGCGAACGCATGCTGGCAGACATTGCCAAGCCGATTGATGCCAGCGATGGCGACCGCGCGCTGGCCGAACAGATCGTCGAAAAGATGAGCCCGATAGATCTGGCCATCGCGCTGGTTTATGCGCGCCGCCAGGGCACGCCCGAACCCGAGGACCTGAACGAACAGTCGCAGGGCGATGGCCCGCCGCGCCCCGAACGGCGCGAAGGGTTTGACGACGTGTCGTGGTTCCGCATGGATATCGGCCGTCGCCAGAATGCCGATCCGCGCTGGATACTGCCCTTGCTGTGCCGTCGCGGGCACATCACGCGCAATGAAATCGGCGCGATCCGCATCACCGCCAACGAAACCTATTTTCAGGTCCCAACCGCAGTTGAAGCGAAATTCCGCGCTGCGTTGAAGCGCACCGGTACGCCGGGCAGCGAGGACGAAAACGGGATCACGATCGAACCGTCGTTGGAAGCGCCGAACGAAACCGGTAATGATGGACCGCGTCCGGGCCGTGACAATGCGATGGGCAAGCGCCGTGGACCCAGTGACGGTCGGGGTGAAAACCGTGGCGGGGGCGGGGCCAATGAGGGTCGTGGACCCGGTCGGCCGACGCTGCACCGCAAAGGACCACCTGCGCGGCGCAAGGATTGAGCCGCTTCAATGCATTGGACGGCATGAATGCCGCGTTGTACGCGGCGAATACCGGGGCCAAATGCCGGGTGTTGCCTGATCAGGTGGTAGCGTCCGATCAGATATTCGCGGCACAGAGCATTCGATGTTCCGGCTTCTAGTGTGGGCATGAAGAATGACTGTCGGTAATTCTCGCAAGTACCTGAATGCCTGAGCAGGCATTGGGCCAGGTCCGTGCCGGTAACGCCGTGCTGTACCAGGGCGGCGACCGCGTCGCATTGCAACGCGCGCACGCTGCAATGGCAGCAGGCTGCGGGTATCTGGTGGCGCGCGCGTCACGAGCCTCGGTCGCGGCGCAGATCATGCCCAATGTGCGGTTGCGCCGGTCGGGCAACTGCCTTAACGAACTTGATCGGTTTTTGTCGGTGCTGATTGCTGAATGCGCGCGCGCGGCCGGAATTGTCGAGCTCGGAATTCCCGCAGACGGGGCTGATGACATGCCGCGCCGCATGGATACCGCGCGCCGGTTGCGGCGGATCGAGGCGCATTGCGGCGGGGTATCGTCTGTGACCACCCGGTTGCGCGCCATCGCGCGGATTCGGGACTTGGCGTGTGGTGATGGCTTGCAACGTCCCGGCGCATGGTTGGAACGCGACATGGCGGTGGCGACGGCGGGGCGGGTTGCGGTCGTTGCGCACCCGACAAACACGCCTGAAATCAGCGATCAGGCGCTTGGCGTCATGGCCGATTTCTACATGTCGATCGCCGACCGATTGCTGGTTCTTTTCGCAAAAGCATAACGTCCAGGGCGGGTTTTTGGTGTGGCGGAACGCGTCGTTTGGTGGCGTCAGCCGTTGCGGTCGCTTGACTTTTCACGATATGGGCGGCATATACCAAACTGCTCACGTCGCCTGCGACGGAATTTGACGCCTACTACGATCGGCTCTCCTTCCTTTCCCACGCTACCGGCTCCATCCGCGCTGTTGTGGGTGGGTTTCTTGTTTTCGTGTTAAGGAGACGTATATGCCCATTGGTACCGTCAAATTTTTCAATGCCGACAAAGGCTATGGCTTCATTGCACCCGAAGATGGCGGCAACGACAGCTTTGTTCATATCAGCGTCGTTCAGAAGGCGGGCCTCGCTACGCTGAACAAGGACCAGCGTCTAAGCTATGATATCGAAACCGATCGTCGTGGCAAGCAGTCGGCTGTCAACCTTGTTGAAGCTTGATTAATTAAAGCCTGGCTCAGGCTTGATTAAAGAGTTCGTCGCAGGGCCTTTGGGCACTTCAACGAATTGTCCGGGACGCTAATGGTTTTATCGCCGGCGTTTCGTGCCGTATCTGGCCTGTTTGAGCCGCCCGCCGCGTGATCGCAGACTGGATACGGGATTTCTGCCAGAATTCTCCGTGTTGTTTGGCTCAGGCACGCAGGCTAACCCGGATTAGGGGTTCTGCGCATCCAGATGCCATCGCCAGGTTCCAGTCACAGTGGTACTTCATAACGCGATGCAAACCGCTGTATTATAGGGGCTCGGCCCCGACTATTCTTTTTCCCTATCGCGCGGATACTGCGCCCGATTATTTTCGAGTTCCGAACTACCTATCATGACTTTTTTATCAAAATTTTTTCGTTCGTTTACAAATTCATCCAATATTTCATACGGCCAAAACCTGCTTGATGGCCGGGCCCTGTTCAACGGATTTGTCCCGCACCCACCGCGATCAGCGATGCCCCAGAGCGGCACATTGACGCAGGCCGAATTGCAGCGGGTCGTCGCCGACATGGTCGGATAATAGTGTTGTCGCATCGGTCACCGTGAAAAACCGCGTTCCCGCTTTGGAAGAGTTCACACCAGACTCCTTCGTAAAACTCAGAACAGGTTTTTCACATTTAGATTTCGCATACGCAGATCCTGGCCGGCATTCGCCGGGCAGCGAAAGGAAACGCCATGTCCGGTTCCAGTGAATTTTATCTGGCCTGCGCAGCGCAAAGCTTGCGCGACGCCGATGCCAGCACGCTGAACAATGTGCGCGATCGCTGCTTACGATCGGCCGCGTCGTGGCAGGCAATGGCCGAACGCGCCGCCGAAATTGAGGCTAATCGCCGCGCACGCGAAAAACGTGCGGCGGATACCGTTGTGGATAGTGTTGTGCCGAGTGTACCCGACTCAGTCATCGATGGCTGACCTCGGGGGCTGATCTCGGAGACGAATCTCTGGGACTGATCTGGAGCATGATGGCGGTTCATGAGATCGCCATCATGCTCTGGATCGAGGTGGTCACATCGTTTTTTCATACGAATTGACTTGACGCTTTACTGCGGCCGGTTTTTTCGTGCGGAAATGCGCGATATTTTCTTACGCCCAATTCCTCTTTGCCTGGTATGCCTGTCCAATCCACGCTGGGTGTGCCTTGGCCCTTCAATACGACTGCAACGGACGCGTGATATAAGTCGCGGTCCGGTGTCCCAAGGTCGGCGGGTCGGGAGCGCATGCCGCGTTTCCCGACGGATAGCAGCTGCCAGGACTACCCAAGCCCTGTGCAACCCTCCGGAGCTATGGCCAATCCGCCTGTCGCATCTGTTGCCGTCACACACCGTTGTGGCGGCAGGAGCAGTGGAACAGGGATTGTGCCTAAGGGCACCTCCAGATCACTGGAGATTGGATCGACAGCCGTGGGATTGACCCTAGGGGATATGGCGTAGGGTCGCGATAAAGTTTTGGAAAGACGCACTTAAATCCATCGATCAGGCTGCGGCCAAAATGGATATTTCATGTTTGCGGCGCAACAGAGTTTGCCCCGTTGGTAATCACGCGGCATTATGGGACACGCTGCACCGGCGTTGCGGGTTTCGGCGTGATCGCCGCGACAACCGATTTGGCGAAACCGTTTTCGACGTCGGATGGGGTGATCATGGCACCAATGATGCCGCCCACAACCAGCGCCTTGGTGATTTTGTATTGTCCGGCAATCGTGCCCGTGGCGTCGATCAGCGTCACATGGCCTTCGATATGGATCTGACCCAAACCAATCATGACCATGCGCGCGCCCGCACTGCCCTTTTTGAAACGAGACAGGCCGACGCGCATCCGGTAAGCAGGCATTTGCGCCATCGTGCCGGCGGCCGGACGTTGTGCCGCAAGCAAGGTCTGGATTCTGCTGCGAATATCCTCGCAATCGCTATCCGATGCCCACACGCCGGGATCGGTTTCGACAGTGACATTGGTAATGTATGGCGGGACTGCGCTGTCAATCGTCAGCGCCTGTTCCACTTTGGGCGGTGTCGTCGTCGCCGCGCACGCGGTCAAGGTCATGGCCAGCGTCAGCGCGAGGCCAGTTTTCATGTGTTGCACAAACAATCCTTGCCGTGTTGCGGGCCAAATCGGGCCGGTTTTCCCGGCCCGTTGGAACAACAGATCAATTGGTTAGCGAGACCGGCGTAGCTGGTGATGTTGCTGGCGCAGGTACGGGGCCATCTGCCATCTGGGCAAATGTCTCTGCCCCGGTCGTGCGCGCCTGAAGCGCCTCATCGTGCTTGATCACCGCCGAATGGCCCGACACGACCAGACCGCCGATGACGCCCGCGGCCAGAATCGCGCCGACGATTGCGCCGGTGTTGCCGGCGCCTTCCTGGCGGTGCTTGCCGGTCAGCATGATCATCCGCCCGTCCAGATCGAGCGATGTGAAGGTCACTTCCAGCTTGCCCGACCGGCCGAACGCGCCGGTCCCTGTCACGAACGATACGACGCCTTCGCCAGGTGTGCCCTTGGGAATGATGACTATGCCATCTTGTGTGACATCGCCAAATGTGGCGAATTTGACTTTGTCCCCCAGCTTGAGCGTTTTGCTGGTGAGATCGATAATCGAACTGATCGCAATCAGCGAGCCGGCCGGCAGCGCCACGTTGCGGATAGCCGGAGTCTGGCCCGGAGTCTGGCCCGGAGTCTGGCCCGGTGTCTGGCCCGGCGTCGGCGCGACGGCCGGCATAGGCGCGATTACAGCCGCGACAGATGCGGCATCATGTTTCGCCGCAGGGGCCACCACATCTTCGGACGGCGTGGTGTTCGCGGCACAAACAAGTACCAACAGAATCAGACTACGGTGCATGTAAGAAGTCCCCGCCCTATTTGCGCCAAAATGAAATCAATTGACGCCCCCCAGCAATAGGCTAGGCAGCCAAAATCGGTTCGGCAAGCGCTATTCGCCTACAATATCTGGCGCTGTGTTGATTACCTGTCGCGGGCGTCACTGACTTCGAAACTCGCTCTTTGCGAGTTTCGAAGTCAGACTCTCAGGCTGGCATAGTATCCCGGCGCATCGATTCGCCGTTTTCGCTGACTGACCCGGAGTTCAACCGCGTCTCTTCCGCCTTGATGTAATCGCGCGTGATCGGCAAGGCATCGCGATTGCGCACCAGTTGCAACTGAAAATTGACCAGACTGGCGTGTTCGAAGCCTGTTGCCGCGCCCGCCAGATAGAACAGCCACATGCGATAGAACTTTTCGTCGAACAGTTCGACGATCCGGTCATGTTGCGCGACGCACCGGTCAAACCACGCATGCAAAGTCGGCGCATAGTGCCGGCGCAGCACTTCGCAATCGGCCAGCATCAGCTTGTAGGGCTCGATCGCGGCGACCACTTCGCTCAGGCTGGGGATATAACCGCCGGGGAAAATGTATTTGCGGGTGAATTCATCCGTGACGCCCGGCGGTGCGGCGCGGCCGATGGTGTGCACCAGCATCACGCCGTCGCGGTCGAGCAAGTTGTGGCATTGGCGGAAATAGTTGGGAAAATTGCGCGTGCCGACATGTTCAAACATGCCGACTGAAACGATCCGGTCGAATTTGCCCACAACATCGCGATAATCGATCAGCTCGAATGTCACCCCATCGGCCACGCCTTCGCGCAGCGCCCAGGCTTTGGCATAGCCGACTTGTTCCTGACTTAGCGAAATGCCATGGATTTTGGCGCCGCTGACTTTGTGCAAGTGAATGGCCAACCCACCCCAGCCGCAGCCGATGTCGAGCACGCGCGACCCAGGGGTCAGGGCCAATTTGGCTGCGATATGGTTCATCTTGGCGACTTGCGCCTCTTCGAGCGTGGTCACGCCCTCGGCCCAATAGGCGCAGGAATACTGACGGTTGGAATCGAGGAACAGATCGTACAGCCGATCGTCGATGTCGTAATGATGCGCCACATTGTGTCGCGATGCGGCGCGCGCATTGATCCGATTGATCCGGCCGATCAGCGCCAGCCGCGCTTTGGCAAACAAGCCGGGATTATCGAGGTCGCGCCCGCTGTCCCACGGATTGTTGCGCCGGACCAGGCCGACGAAATCCATGATATCGCCGCCATCGATTTCGACTCGCTGGTCCATATACGCTTCGGCAAAGCCCAGGCTGGGGTTGCGCGCGATCTTGCCCGGCACGCCCCTGTCGGCCAGCCGCAGCCCGAGATCGGGCCAGCCTGGCGTCGCAGTACCATAGCGGCGTTGGCGGCCATTGGCCTCCGTCAGAGTCAGCGTCCCCTGACGGATCAGGCGTTTCAACGCGGCATCAAGCAGGAACATCGACATCGGGGGGCGTTTCTCGTGTGGCAGCGCGTTTGTACGCCCTAATTTGCGCTTAACGCGCCAGAGGTAAAGACTTTTTGTAAAAATGTCATACGGGTGGGGGCCAATTGGTTGCCAGATTGGCAACCCGGTTGCCTGCTGTTTTGGTCCGCGCTATAGCCATAGTCGTGAAACTTGATCTGGTTGATGTGTTCGCCGACGGTGCCCTTTCCGGCAATCCGCTGGCTGTTGTCCATGGCGCCGACGCGCTTGGTGGTGATGGTGTAGCCATGCTCGCCTTGACGCGCTGGTTGGGCTTTTCGGAAACGACGTTCCTGTTGCCGCCGACCGATCCGGGCGCCGACTACGGCGTGCGGATTTTCTATCCAGCGGGCGAATTACCGTTTGCCGGGCATCCCACATTGGGTAGCGCGGCGGCATGGCTGGCGGCCGGTGGTCAGCCAAAGCGCATGGAAAATGGCGAAGTCGTGGTGGTGCAACAATGCGCCGCCGGGCTGATCGAGGTGCGCGTGCAGGGCGATACGCTGGCCTTTCGCGCGCCTCCGCAGCGCCGGTCGGGGCCGCTCGATGCCGCCGAACGCGCAGCGGCAGTCAGGGTGGCAGGCGTGAACGATGCCGATGTGCTTGCCGCCGTCCATGCCGATAACGGACCCGGCTGGCGCCTGTTGCACATGGTGTCGGCCGAAGCGGTGCTGGCAGCGCGTCCGGTCGCGACGGCGCCGATCCCCACCGATGTGGGGCTGGTCGGCAAATGGGCAGAAGCCAAATGTCCTGGGACCAAATGGTCTGGCGACAGCGTGGGCGCGCGCGACCGCCAATGGGAAGTGCGCGCGTTTTTTGCCGATGCCAACGGGCGTTTGGTCGAAGACCCGGTGACGGGCAGCCTGAACGCATCGGTTGGGCAATACCTGCTGGCCGGTGGGCATGTCGCGGCACCGGGTTATGTCGCAGGGCAGGGGCAATGCATTGGCGCCGATGGCCGGATTGCCGTCGCCATCGATGATGACGGCCTGTGGGTTGGCGGAAAAGTGCGGTTGGTGGCGCAGGACGCGGTTTTGAACCTGTAACCCAGCCGCGAACCTGAACGGCGCCATCGGAACCAGTTCACGCTCTGCTCATTCTATCCCTGGCAAGTACATGGATGTCAGATGCAATCCATTCGACACGCCAGGAGAGCGGAACATGACGGGATCGAGATCGAGCAAGCGCGCGTTGGCGCTGGGGACCGCGGGGCTGTTGCTGACCGCGGTGCTTGGTGCGTGCAATAGCGGCACGGCCCCTGGCGCATCCCCGTCGGATATCGGAAGCGGCGATGCTTCGGATGCTGCGTCGGCGGCTTTGCCGCTCAGCACGACTACGCCCACCACGGTCAGTTCGGCGCCGCCGGTTACTGCCTTGCCCGCAGCGCCTTCGGTGCGCGTGCGCCATCTTGCCGATCGGCGCGAAAGCTATGCCTATCTCGACCGCGCCTATTACCAGGAAGAGGCGGTCGAGGATGCTCCGCCAGATTACAGCTTTGACGAGAATGGGGTGCGGCCGTGGACATGGTCGACGCGCGATGGATCGCGTGTGATCAGCGAGCCGGTGGCGGGTGGATATCGCTATTATTACTATGAGGCGGGCGCGGATTCGCCGTATATGGTGCGCGATCCGCAGTATTCCTATGCGTATGACAATGGTGCGCTGGTTGCGATGTTTACCGCGTCGGGCCAGCAGATCGATCCCGATACTTCGTCAGAGCAAGTCGGCTATGCCGGGCGTTATCTCGATCGTGGGCAAAACCTGTATCGTGGATCGTCGATGCGGCAACATGTTCCGGTCAATGCCTATGCGTGGAACGACCGCAGATCCGACATCGCGGCGCAGCGTGCCGCATGGCATCAGCAGATCGGCAGCAATCCCGACTGGTCGTCATGGAACGGCGAACACCACGACGACGAACAGCGCGTGTGGAACGACGACCGCGCCCAACACCAGGCCGCAGCACAGCAATTCGGCACGTGGCAGCAACAGCGCTTTCAGGGTCAGCCCCCGCAACTGTACACGCAGCCCAACGGGTCGGGCAATCACACCGCGGCAATCGTGGGCGGCGTCGTCGCGGCGGGTCTGGCTGCGTTTGCGATCCATGATTTGACGTCGCATCACGACCACCCCAATCAGAACCAGAACCAGAACCAGAACCAGAACCAGAACCAGAACCAGAACCAGAACCAGAACCAGAACCAGAACCAG
>JAYTHT010000547.1:0-2857 GCA_043732365.1 Novosphingobium sp.
GGCGCGGTGCTGGCGAAGCGCAAGATCAGCACGCTATCGACCTGGTCAAAGCTGACCGCGCGGACCAGTCCACCTGGCGCGATGGTGATCGCCGCACTGCTGGCACGTGTGGTCAGCGCCAGTGCGAGCGCTGCCTTGCCATGGGCTTCGGGGGTGTCGGCCAATTGCGCCACGCCATTGGCGCGCGGTGCAAAAATCAGGCGAAAGTGCGTTTCGGTGGGCCGCTGGCTGATAAGTTGAATTGCGGTCAGGACTGCAGGCGCGGGATCGCCCGGCGCGCCTGGCGATTGCGCGCGCGCTGCGGATGCCAACGCGACCAGCAACAGCGCAACCAGCCGTATGAAGATCGCCACGCGGCTCAGAACGCCCCCTTGCCTTTGGGTGCGCCATTGCCGGTCGGGCCGTCGTATCCGGTCTGTGCGGTGCAGAAATAGGTGCCGCCGCACTGGCCATCGCTGCCCACGGTGATATCAAACAGCTCTGTGGGTCGGCGCCAGAACGATCGCGCGCCAATGGGTTTTGCCCCCGCCGCTGCGAATATGCCCGCGATCAACGGCGCGCCCACACTGGTGCCGCCAAACACCATCCATCCAGACGTATTGCCGGGACCGATCGGGCCATAGACCGCGACCCCGGTGGCGGGCGCTGCCACTGCCGCGACATCGTTCATCATGCGTTTGGTGCACAACGTGTCGGTCTGCCATGCCGGTTTTGCATAAATCGCCGAACAGCCGCTGCCGGTATTGCCCCACGCGGTTTCCTTCCACCCGCGTGCGGTCGCTGGCGCGCGGACCAGCTTTGTGCCGCCGACCGCGATCACTTCGGGCGCGCTGGCGGGGAATTCGGCGCCATAACCAGCGTCGCCGGCGCTCGCGGTCACCGCAATTCCAGGATGTTTGTAAACCCTGGCATAGGCGCGCGTGCCTGGCTCGGTCCCGCCATAACTGTTGGAAATTGCGGCGACGCCCCTGGAGGCCGCCAGAGTGACACCGGCGGCCAGATTATCCATGGTGTCGTCGTCGGTTTCGATCAGCAGGATGCGGCAATTGGGGCACATCGCGCTGGCAATATCCACGTCGAGCGCCTGTTCCTGCGCCGAGCCGGTGTCGGTCTGGGGGGGCATGGCGGCGCCGCGCTGGTTGATCCGGGTAAAACACCCGCTGTCGCTGGTGCAGGGGGGCAGGCCGAATTCGGTGCGATAACTGGCCAGGTCGCTTTCGGCCTTGGGATATCCATAGGCATCGACGATCGCGATGATTGTCGTACTGCTGCCGGTCACGGCGAGGCGATAGGCGTTGCGCAAATCGGCTGGGCCATAGCCCGATGGCGTGATCGTGAAAGTTGCAGATCCCGTTACCATCCTGGCGCGTGATATCGGATTGCCGTCGGCGCGCACCAGGATGTGGGCATGGCAATGCATGTGCAGCGGCCGGGTGTCGCGTGCGCAGACCGCGCGGTGCAGCACCATACGCCCGGCGACATCTTCATGCTCGATCACGCCCATATGCGACGCCGCCATGGCCGGGTTGACCCACAGCGCGATCAGCATCACGATCATGCGTACAATCTGGCGCGGCATGATATTCCCCTCTCCTCGTTACAGTTTCAGCGCGTACCGGGTTCAACGCGTTACGGTTTCGACGTGACGCATCGTGCGTAACGTTCGGCGCGTCGCGGCCAACTGGGTCCGTTCCCGAGGCAAGCGTGAAGTCGCCGGGGGGTGCAAAACTGCTTTTCGAACGCGCGTTTGCAGGCCAAGACAGCGTTGAAATGAAAAGACCGGTCCACAGCGACAAGACCGGTCCACAGCGAAAAAAAACCGGGCGGGAGAAACGCGCAATGACCAGCACCACAGCCGAGACGACATTGGACAAACCGGGGCGCACGGTGGTGGTGGTCAATGGCATGGCGGCGCCGTTTTTGACCGCGCGCGTGCCCGACTGGGTCGATCTGCGCGTGTTTGCCAATGTCGCACAGCTGATGGAATTGGCCCCACTGGCCGAAATCGGCTGGTTCGACTTGCACAAAGTCGCGGCGATGGCGCCGGCGATCGCAGTGGCGACACGGTTGCGCTGGCTCAATTCGATTTATGCCGGCGTCGATGCCTTTCCGCTCGATGTGCTGGCTGGGCGGGGCGTGGTGCTGACCAATGGCACCGGGATCAATGCGATCACGATCGCCGAATATGTCGTGATGGGCATGCTGACCATGGCCAAAGGCTATCGCGAGGTGGTGCGCGCACAGGACCGTCACGAATGGTTGCTGGAATCACCGGGCAAACGCGAATTACACGGCAGCCGCGCGCTGATTTTGGGTGCGGGCGAAATCGGCAGCCGGGTCGCGCGGATGCTGGCCGGGTTCGATGTCGATGTAACCATGGTCCGCCGCCGCGTCGCGCCGGGCTGTATCGGTCCCGATGCCTGGCGCGCACGGCTGCCCGAATTCGACTGGGTAATCATCGCGGTCCCGGCGACGCCCGCCACGCAAGGCTTGATCGGGGCGGCCGAAATTGCGGCGATGAAGCCAACGGCGGTGCTGATCAATGTCGCGCGCGGCAGTGTGATCGATCAGGCGGCGCTGATCGCCGCGCTTGATGCGGGGCAACTGGGCGGGGCATTCCTCGATGTGTGCACGCCAGAACCGCTACCCCCTGGGCACCCGTTGTGGTCTGTGCCCAATGCCCATGTCACGATGCATCTGTCGGGCCGCGCGCAAGACCAGATGTTCACCCGCGCGGTCGACCGGTTTCTTGCCAATTTAGGTCGCTGGCACCGGGGCGAAGCGGTGGTCCCGGCGGTGGATCTGGCGGCTGGCTACTAGACCTGATCGAGCAACAGCGCGCTGACTTCGATTTCCG